>JALWYR010000031.1 GCA_027003085.1 Flavobacteriales bacterium | reverse complement strand
TTCGGCCGAATCACTTAGCCAAATTACCATTGTAGGTGTGGCCGACATCGCCAAAGAACGTTTGACGCCTGTGGCTCAATCCACCATCAAGGCAGCCGAAATCCAAGAAAATTTGGGCACCAAAGAATTGCCCGAGGTTTTGAATTACACTCCTTCGGTCTATGCTACCAAACGCGGTGGCGGTTGGGGCGACGCCCGTATCGACATCCGTGGTTTCGACCAGCGTAATACAGCCGTGCTTATCAATGGTATGCCTGTGAACGACATGGAAAACGGTTGGGTGTATTGGAGCAACTGGGCCGGATTGGCCGACGTGGTTTCCGCCATGCAAGTACAACGCGGGCTCGGGGCTTCCAAATTGGCCATCTCGTCCGTAGGTGGTACCATCAACATCCTCACCACCACTTCCGAAAAGCAAAAAGGCGGTTCGGTGGCTTTCAGCATGGGAAATGACGGATACACCAAATACCTGGCTTCCTATTCCACAGGTCTTATGGACAACGGCTTTTCGGCATCTTTCCTTTTGAGCCACACCAAAGGTAACGGCTATGTGGACGCCACCCAATTCAACGGTTATACCTGGTTCCTCGGATTGGGCTACAAAGCCAGCGACAACCTCAGCTTTATGTTTACCGCTACCGGTGCTCCGCAATGGCACCACCAACGCGATTGGGCACCTTCGATTGCCGATTACATTAAATACGGCGGAACTTTTGATAAACCCAACATCAAATACAACAGTGATTGGGGTTATTTGGACGGTAAAGTATTTACCTGGCGTCGTAACTTCTATCACAAGCCGATTGCTTCGTTGAACGTGGATTATAAAATCAATGATAACTACAAAGTTAATTCCGTATTCTACGGCTCTTGGGGTCGTGGCGGTGGAACCGGAGGTATCGGTAAAATTAACGGAAAAAAATACTATTACAGCACCTTCCGCGACACGCAAGAAACCGGTTTGGTACGCTTTGATGATATATATACTTGGAATAGCGGTGGTTCGGTTCCCGATTTCGGCGCCGACCGCACGGCTGATTCCGAAGGATATTTTACCAACACACGCAATGACGGATTGACCCGTCGCGCTTCCATGAACTCGCACGACTGGTACGGAACCATCATCAACTTCCACGGCGATGTAACCGATAATATCAGTGCCGACCTGGGTGTGGATTGGCGTACCTACAAGGGTTATCATTACCGGGTAGTGAACGATGTTATTGGTGCCGACCGTTATATGGATAATCGCAACGTGAATGACCCTAACAACATTATTACTCCCGACGAATTTGTGGAAGCCAACCCCGCATGGAATCCTTTCATCGACATTTTGGGCCAACAAAAAATCGAATACTTTAACGTGGGTAAAGTAAAATGGCTCGGTATTTTCGGCCAAGTGGAATACAAAACCGATAAACTTTCCACCTTTGTACAAGGTTCCTTCTCGCAACAAGGTTTCCAACGTATCGATTACTTCCGCTATGCCGATAATGATCCCGAACAAACCTCCGAACTGGTTAATCTTCCCGGCTATAACATTAAAGGTGGTGCCAACTACAACATTAATGAACAGCATAACATCTTCTTTAATGCCGGTCTTTATAGCAAACAACCTTTGTTCCGTGCCGTGTTCCCCAACTACACCAATGATGTTAACCCCGATTTGAAAAACGAAAAGGTAAAAGCTTTCGAAGCCGGCTACGGTTTCAAGGGTGAACATTGGAAATTTAACATTAACCTGTATCACACCACCTGGTCCGACCGGTATGCTGTTGCCAGCACACGTATCGGCTCACAACGGCTCTATGGTAAAATGTATGGCGTTACCGAAGTGCATAAGGGGATTGAATTCGAAACACGTGCCCACTACGGTCAATTCCAATTCTACGGTATGCTTTCGGCCGGTGATTGGCAATATAAAAATGATATTGACGTAGATTTCTTTGACAACAACAATCAATATGTTACTACCAAAACCGTTTATCTTAACGGCGTCAAGGTAGGTAACAGCGCCCAATTCACCTCCCGGCTGGGATTGCGTTACAGCCCGGTCAAAGGTTTGGCCTTCGATGTAAACCAATTCTTTGTGGATAATCTGTTTGCCAAAATCGACCTGAACCAATTCCAAGACCCCAATCACCAAGGTTCCTTGAAACTTCCCGCTTACAGCTTGGTGGATGCAGGTGTAAGCTATAAGTTCGACGTTAAACATCTGGGTAACATTGCATTGAGATTTAATGTGAATAACGTGTTCAACAAAATCTATATCGCCGAATCCGATACCAATATTTTCCCGGGCACAAGTAGCCAAGTTTGGAACGGTATCGATACCCGTAACCGCGTATTCTTCGGCTTTGGCCGTACATGGAAATTCAGCGTTAAACTGCGTTTCTAAAAACCGGCTCTAAAACATTAAAGGCCGTCCGAAAGGGCGGCCTTTTTATTTACAACGCAAAAATGGAAAGGTTTTATCCGTACAGTTCCTTAAAATTTTCGGCTATTCGCCGGCTTATTTCGGCAAATTGTTCGTCGGTCATCCGGATTTTTTTTTCAAAATTCCTATCCGACATCCGGTTGATGGGCACCAAATGTACATGTACATGCGGCACTTCGAGCCCGATAACCGCCATGCCGATTCGATTGGCTTCGGGGAAGGCCTTTTCCATGGCTTTGGCCACGCGGTAGGCAAACCACATCAACTCCACATATTCTTGCTCGGATAAATCAAACAATTTGTCCGTTTCTTTTTTGGGTACAACCAGAACATGACCGGGTGCCACGGGAAAAATATCTAAAAATGCGATATGATTGTCATTTTCCGCAACAATATATGCAGGAATTTCCCTGTTGATGATTTTAGTGAAAATGCTACTCATAATATTTTTTTGTGTAAAATTATAATTTTCAGACGAAATGAACAATGAAGCATTTAATTTTTTTGTAACTTTAAACCCAAATCATTAAGGCGGAGATGATCGAAATTTTACTGCTTATAGCTGCGGTGCAGGGTTTAATTGTAAGTGCATTTGTGCTTTTTCATCGAAAATTTCGACATAGTCCGGCACGTTGTCTCGGTTGGCTTACGCTGGTCATCAGTTTAAATTTATTCCAACCTTTGCTTCATCGGGACGACGGGAGTATTCCCTATTTCCTTCGCTACCTCAACGTACCCTGGTTTTTCTTTTTTATGCCGTTCCTGTTTATGTTTCTGGAACGATATACGGATAAAATTTACCGTTCAAAAAAATATTTGATTGCCGCCCTTATACTTTTTGGTATCAACATATCATTGTCGGTATATTGGCTTATTATAAAATTGCCTTTGGAGGATTTGCAATCCCATTTATGGAAACTCCGCGCTGTCAATGAAACCCTGGGGGTTATTTTTAGCTTTTTCGTATGGTGGAAAATGCGGAACTATTTTCGTGAGAACAAACATTTTTACCCGCTTGGCGTACAAATATGGTTCCGTAATAGCTTGGTGATATTAATTATTATGTTTTCATTGTGGTTTGTTGCAGTGCTCAGTAATTACTATCTTACCTACGAACACCCTTTTACTTTTGATCCTTTTTATCAATTACTCAGATTTTCGGTAGCCTTATTGGTGTATTGGATTTTCTATGTGGGCATTTTCAAAGTCATATTATCGAGGCCCTATACCAAATTATCTAGATCCGGTGTTTCCGAAGACGAAATGATACTTCGACGCATTGAAGAAGAAGAATTATTTACCGATCCATATTTGAATGTGGAGACCTTAACCGAAAAATTAGATATTTCCACATCACATTTACGATTTCTTATTAAAAACAAATACAACAGGAGTTTTTCCGAATACATCAATTACCTACGGGTGGAAAAGGCCAAAAAATTGCTTTCCGATCCGGATTACCAACACTACACCTTACAAGCTGTTGGTGAAGATGCCGGATTTAACTCACGTTCCACCTTTTACCGTTGTTTTAAAAAAATCACCGGGTTGACGCCAAAAGCATTTCGCGAACGCCATTCCTCTCAATAACAGCAAACGGTTTAAATTTTTCGCTTTCAAAAAAGAAATCTCATTAATAATTTTTCGGTTTTTTTTTCGTTTAATTTAAAAGCATGGCTATAAAAAAATTAATACCTTTGCATCCAAAAATCCAAGCAAATGGCCGAATTCAATTTTGATCAAAACGATTTCCTCCAACCCCCCAAACCCGCCTCTTCGGGAAGTACCAATAAGGGTTTGAAAATTTTAGTAGTACTTCTGGCCCTTTTGGCCGCCGGAATGGGAGCCGTAGGCGTTATGAAATACAAGGAATTTAAAGAAACCGAGACTGTTTTGCAAGACGAAAAAGAACAACTGCTCAACGATTTGAACGAACTCAAAATCAACTACGATAGCTTGTCTGCCGCCAAAACACAACTCCAATCCGAAGTGGCCGACGCCAAATCCAAAGTGGAACAACTCATTGCCGAATTGGAAAAAACCAAAAAAGTCGATGCGGCGCTTATAAAAAAATATCGCCGACAAATCTATTTCCTGCGCAAAGAACGCGACCGCTTGGTGCAAGTGGTGGATTCGCTCAAACAAGCTAATCAAGTGCTTGCCTTGCAAAAAGACAGCCTGAATGCGCAACTGACCGAAGCCACTACCTATAACGAAAAACTGACCCAAGAAAACCAAAACTTGGCGCAGGAATTGCAAAAAGCCAAAGTGCTTACGGCTACCAACATTGTGGGCGAAGGCGTCAAAATCAAAAAAAGCGGAAAAGTGGTGGTTACACGACGTGCCCGACGCGCAGGGCAAATCCGTGTTTGCTTGACTGCCGTTGCCAATCCCGTTGTGGAAGCCGGACCGAAAACCTACTACGTACAAGTGGTCAATCCCAAAGGTGAAGTTATCGGTAACCGCGATGTTATCAGTGTGGACGGTAGCGATGTCATCACCAGTGCATCCAAAGAATTTAACTACGAAGGACAAAATACCGACATTTGTATCTTTGTGGTGCCCCAAAGCAAAGACGACGAAATTGTCAAAGGCGAATACCTGATTAATGTGTATTACAACAACACCAAAGTGGGCACCGGAAATTTCCAACTCAAATAAAAAGCGTAAAAAATACCTATCTTTGAGGGGCTGTCCAAAAAGGCCCAAATCAATATTATGGTCAAATTTCAATATTTTGCAATACCTTTATAATCAATGAATTGCCTTACTCCAAACCTTTAAAAAAAGGATAAATTCAACAAAATTTTTACTTTTTGGACAGCCTCTTTTTCGTTTTAATCAAAAAAAAATAATTCAGGATGAGCGACGATTTGTTCAAAAAAATCACGTCCCACGCCAAAGAATACGGTTTTGTTTATCCTTCAAGTGAAATCTACGACGGACTTTCGGCCGTTTACGATTACGGCCCAAACGGTGTTCTGCTCAAAAACAACATCAAACAATACTGGTGGAAGGCCATGGTGCAGTTGCACGAAAACATCGTGGGCATTGATGCGGCCATTTTCATGCACCCCACCGTTTGGAAGGCTTCGGGCCATACCGATGCCTTCAACGACCCGCTTATCGACAACAAAGACAGCAAAAAACGCTACCGCGCCGACCAACTGGTCGAAGACCATTTGGCCAAAATCCAAGCCAAAATCGAAAAGGAAGTTCGCAAAGCACGCAAACGTTTCGGCGATGCCTTCGACGAGGCCAAATTCCGCGCCGAACATCCGCGCGTGCAAAAATATGCCGCCCAAATTGATGAAATTTCCCGCAAACTAAACAATGCCCTTGCCAATAACGACCTCGCAGCCCTCAAAGCGCTGATCGACGAACTGGAAATTGCCGACCCGGTCAGTGGAACGCGCAATTGGACCGATGTCAAGCAATTTAACCTGATGTTCCAAACCCAGCTAGGTGCCGTGGCCGGTTCGGCGCAACACCTCTACTTGCGCCCCGAAACCGCCCAAGGCATTTTTGTCAATTTCAATAATGTGCTCAAAACCGCACGGGTCAAAATACCTTTTGGCATTGCCCAAATAGGCAAGGCCTTCCGTAACGAAATCATCGCCCGCCAATTTATTTTCCGCATGCGTGAATTCGAACAAATGGAAATGCAATTCTTTGTGCGTCCCGGCACCGAGATGAAGTGGTACGAAAGCTGGAAAGAAAAACGGATGCATTGGCACCGTTCGTTGGGCTTCCCGGCCGATCTCTACCGGTTCAAAGACCACGAACAACTGGCCCACTATGCCAATGCCGCCACCGATATCGAATTCCGTTTCCCCTTCGGCTTCAAAGAACTGGAAGGTATTCATTCCCGTACCGATTTCGACCTGCGCCGGCACGAAGAATTTTCGGGACGCAAAATGCGCTATTTCGACCCCGAAACCCGCGAAACCTACATTCCTTACGTTATCGAAACTTCCATCGGGCTCGACCGCATGTTCCTGGCCGTGCTGAGTGCTTCTTATGCCGAAGAAAGCCTCGACGACGGATCCACACGCATTGTCCTGCGCATTCCCGCCATTCTGGCACCGGTGCAGGTGGCCGTGCTTCCGCTTGTCAAAAAAGACGGCTTGCCCGAAAAAGCCCGCGAAATTTTCGACCGGCTTAAATGGGATTTCCAGGTGCAATACGACGAAAAAGACGCCATCGGCCGCCGCTATCGGCGTCAGGATGCCATAGGAACGCCCTATGCCGTAACGGTGGACCATCAAACACTTACCGACAACACCGTTACGCTTCGCAACCGCGACACCATGCAGCAGGAACGCATTCCTGCGGACGATATTCCGCATATTTTAAACCAACGCCTCAATCTGAAAGCTTGGCTCGACTAAGGTGAAGCTCCTCCAGTCGCTTCTTGATTTGGTCTATTCGCGCACTTGCGTGTTGTGCGCAAGGCCGCTTACCCATGACGAGGATGTCATTTGCCGCCGTTGCATCGATGAATTGCCTTTTACGCACTACGATTTTTCCGACCGGCACAAGCTTGCCCGCATCCTCCAAGCCAAGGCGCCAATCCACAAAGCCACCAGCCTGCTGTTTTACAGCAAAACGGGCCTGAGCGGCAAGCTGATTCACAAGCTCAAATACCACCACCATGCCCGTGTGGGGCCGCGTTTGGCCGATTTTTTGGCCCCGCGTTTAATGACCGACCCGCCCCATATCATTCTGCCTGTTCCTTTGCATCCGCGCAAGTTGCGCCTGCGTGGATATAACCAAACCGAAGGTTTTGCCCGGCGCTTGGCCCGCCACACGGGCGCCCGCTTTGTCCCGAATGCCCTGCGTAAACGTCGCCACACGCCCAGTCAAACCACCAAGTCGCCTTGGGAACGTTGGCAAAACGTTAGTCAAGGCTTCAAACTCCGCACCCGCAGCAATTGGAACGGACGCCATATCCTCCTGACCGATGATGTCATCACCACGGGTGCTACGCTTGCGGCCATTGTGCAAATCATTCATCACAAATTCCCCCGTGCCCGCATTAGCGTAGCCTCGATGGCATTTAATTTACCGCATTGATTTTTAGGGGGTTGCTCCGTGCGCCTTGGGGTCGCACTACGCCGCTGCGCAAGCCTTCGGGGCGCCGGCGGCGGAATGAAATTCCGCTGCCGGCGGCGCAAAATTTTTCCGGCAAAAAGATTGGATGCCGGTTATTCCGGTGCTTGGTAATCGCCACATGAAAATTACACCGGCTTTTGCGCCGCCGGCCCGCGCCTTCGGCGCGGCGCCGGCGCCCCTAGTCTTGCTGCGCGAGCTACGAAGCCCTTTGCCGCCTTCGCTACGCTCGGGCGCCTGCGGTCTTCTCCGCCGGCTCCGGGAACCTGCGGCTTTCGGGGGCCGAGACCAAGGCCACGCCTTGTTTCCCTTCGCAGCTTCGCAAGCCGGCAGGCCTTCGCTACGCTCCGGCCTTGTCTTGCTTCGCGGGCCTTGGAACCCTCCGGTTTCCTCGGCAGCTCCGGGAGCCGGCACGCTCCGCCTGCGGCTCCGCGTTGGTCTCCCTTCGCATGCTGCGGAGCCGCCTGCGGCGTCTCCTTGCGGCCCTCGGAGCCCTGCCGCCTCGCTCGGACTTCGCCTCGCTCGGCGGCGGTCTCCTCGGGTTGAGGCGAAACCGCATTGCGGTTTCGCCTTCAACATTTACAATAGCAGAACAATGTCATTCTATATTTGCATCAGGAAATAAACCGTAAAAGAAACGTAAACTTGAAGATGAAAAATGTTAATCGAAAAAAGGAAGGGAAAAGGGGTAAGACTGCTGGCTGT
>JALWYR010000030.1 GCA_027003085.1 Flavobacteriales bacterium | reverse complement strand
CCGACTGCCGCGGCTCGGTGGCTTATAACCAACAATTGTCCGAAAAACGGGCCAAATCCACCGTTCAGTACATCATTTCCAAGGGCATCGATGCATCGCGTCTGACCTGGGAAGGCCGCGGCGAAACTGACCCCAAAATCAAATGTAGCCCTTGTGGAAGCTGTACCAAAGAACAACATCAGGAAAACCGCCGTTCGGACTTTATCATCGTAAACGAAAACCAAGAACAATCCGGCCAACCGGCCGAAGAATAAGATTACCCGATTAATCCTTTTCAAAGACAGGTAAAATGCTTAGTTTTACCTGTCTTTTTTTAATGATGTGTGATATGAAAACCGTTGATGATTTTAATTTTAAAGGAAAAACCGCATTGGTCCGTGTGGATTTTAATGTTCCCTTGGACGAAAACGGCATTGTTACCGACCCTACACGGATTCGCCGCGCCAAACCCACCATTCTCAAAATCCTGAACGACGGCGGAAAAGCCGTGTTGATGTCCCACTTGGGCCGGCCCAAAGAACGGGACGAAAAGCTGAGCTTGAAACATATTGTTCCTGCCGTTGAAAAAGTGCTCGGTGTTCCGGTGCGTTTTTCACCCGAAATAACCGGCCCCCAAGCCGAAAAAGCCGCCAACGATTTGCCCTTCGGGCAAATATTGCTACTGGAAAACCTGCGCTTCGACCCGCGCGAAAAAAAAGGCGACCCCGGTTTTGCCCGCGAATTGGCCCGCTTGGGCGATATCTATGTCAATGATGCCTTCGGTACGGCACACCGCGCCCACGCCTCCACGGCCGTAATTGCCCGCTACTTCCCCGGCCGCAAAGCCGCTGGCTACCTCTTGGCAAGCGAAGCAAACACCATCCGAAAACTTTTAACCGAAGCCCGTCATCCGGTAACGGCCATCATCGGCGGTGCCAAGGTTTCCAGCAAAATAGGCGTGTTGGAAAACTTGCTCAATGTGGTGGACAACTTGATCATTGTGGGCGGAATGGCCTTCACCTTCCTGAAAGCACTGGGTTATCCCACGGGTAAATCATTGGTGGAAGACGATTATGTGGAAACCGCCCGCAAAATCCTGGAAAAAGCCAAGGAAAACAATATTCACCTGCTCTTACCCGTTGATGTAGTGGCAGCCGACCGTTTTGCGCCCGACGCACAAACGCACATTGTCCCGGCCGACAACATTCCCGGCGGATGGATGGGGCTGGACATCGGCCCCGAAACCAGGGAACAAATCGCCCGGGTGGTGAACCAATCCAAAACGGTGCTTTGGAACGGCCCGGCAGGTGTGTTCGAAATGGAACCTTTTGCCGAAGGCACTGTTGCCATTGCACGCGCTTTGGCCGAAGCTACCCAAAACGGTGCTTTTACCGTGGTGGGCGGCGGCGATTCGGTGGCCGCTTTGGAAAAATACAACTTGGCCGGTAAGGTGAGTTACGTTTCCACCGGTGGCGGTGCCATGCTCGAAATGCTCGAAGGTAAAGAACTTCCGGGCATCAAGGCCCTGGAAGAAGAATAAAAAAATCGATGGATGAATGAAATGGATTAGAAGTTTTATCGTAATTGTTATTTCCGGTCTGTTTGTCAAAGCCCCGGCCCAAAACCCAAATCCGGCCGACACGCTGACCTATGTCCGCAGTTTAGATGCCCTGCACACCATCCTGACCGATTCGCTTACACGTGCCGACAGTTTGTGGTATCGCGGTTTCTATAACCCCGACGGCAGTCATTATGTGTGGGAACCGGTGGATACCTTGGCGGTGGATGGCGACAGTTTACAAATACCCGTTACGATTAATGATGACACATTGCGCATACAAATCGAACGCCTCAATGCCACATCACCCATCGAAATTGTCTATCATCCGGGACTGGTGTCGGTGATTAAATTCTATTTGACCAAACGAAAAAAATATTTGGAAAAAATATTCGGTCAGGCCGAACATTATTATTTTCCGCTGTTCGAATCCTATTTGGACAAAAACAATTTACCGCTCGAAATCAAATTTCTCCCCATCATTGAATCGGCTTTGAATCCCCGTGCCGAATCGCGTATGGGCGCCCGCGGACTTTGGCAATTCATGTATTTTACGGGCAAACGTTACGGATTGGAAATAACTTCGTATTTGGATGAACGCATGTCGCCCGAACGCTCCACGCAAGCCGCTTGCGACCATTTGAACGAACTCTACGGGCTTTTTAAGGATTGGAACTTGGTGTTGGCCGCCTACAACTCGGGGCCGGGCAACGTGAGCAAAGCCATACGTCGCTCGGGCGGCTACCGGAACTATTGGAACCTGCGCCCCTTTTTGCCACGCGAAACCGCCGGTTATGTACCCCAATTTCAGGCCGTGTGGTTCCTGTATGCCTACAAGGATTATTATGGCATCAAACCCCGAAAAATTCCTTACGATTTTATTCTGACCGACACCATACGCGTGCGTCAGTCCGTCTCCTTCGACCAATTGCACCGTTTGTTCGGTATTCCGGTGGCGGAATTGGAATTCCTTAATCCGGCCTACCGGCTCAACATTGTACCCTACGTGCCCGAAAAAAGCTATATTCTCCGATTGCCTTACGAGCTTGCCCAACGCTTCAAGGCCTACGAACCGCAAATCTATGCCGCCGTTCAGGCCGACTGGGATAAAAAGGAAAAACCTTTGCCCAAATTCTACAAATTACCCACCTACATTGTTTACCGCGTTCGCCCGGGTGATTATTTGGGTCGCATTGCCCGTAGATATCATACTTCGGTTCGCAAAATCATGCGTTGGAACCATTTGCGAAGCACCCGGTTGCGTGTAGGACAAAAATTGCGCATCTACACCCGCCAACCGGTATATGCTTCACAAACCAAATCCCCAAAAAAACAACTGAAACCTGCCCGTGGCGGAACCATTATCTACCATACGGTGCGCAAAGGTGATTCATTATGGCAGATTTCACGCAAATATCGCGTTTCGGTACAAGATTTGCAGCGTTGGAACGGGATCAAGGGGACCAAACTCAAACCCGGTACCCGCCTTAAAATCTACAAATCATGAGAACATTAAGCATATTATCTGTTTTATTTATGCTGGGCTTGGCTGCTTGTAAACCTTCGCCGCCGGTTCGCCGTCAGTCCTACGGCCATATCAACTCCATTTTATTGGTCATGGACAACAATGCCTGGAAAGGCGCTCCGGGCGATACCATCCGTAAATATTTTGCCCGCGACTACGAGGTGCTACCTCAACGCGAACCCCTGTTCAGCATTAGCCAAGTCGACCCTAAGGTTTTCGACAAAAATTTCTTCATCCAACGCAATATTTTGATTATCAAAACCGGCGATTCTCCGGGTGTGAAATTTATTCGCGACCGTTATGCCAAACCGCAACTCATGGTTGTGGTTCAAGGAAAAGATTACAACGACATTTACCGTTTGCTTCGCCAAAATGCCGACCGGATTATCCGGGCTTTCCGCCAAAACGAAAAGGCCCTGATAGCTTCGCGTAAATTCAAAAATTTTGTGGGTGATTCGCTCATCCGCAAAGAGCTGCATATTGCTATCAATATTCCCGATTATTTTAAGCTGATTGTTCACAAAAACGGTTTTTTCTGGTACCGTCACGACCTCAAATTCGGTTCCAAAAATATTTTGCTCTACAAAATCCCGTTGAAAAACCTCGATAGTTTAGCCGAACATGTGCCACAAATGCGCGACAGCATCGGCAAATTGTATATTCCCGGACCTTTGGCCGGTTCCTATGTGCGCACCGAACGCACCTTTTCGCCCGTCCAACACAAAGTAAAAATCAACGGCATCCGGGCCATCGAAAGCCGCGGATTGTGGGAAATGGAAAACGATTATATGGCCGGGCCTTATGTGAATTATATCCTCCCACTACCCAAATACAATATAGCTGTGGTTTTGGAAGGTTTCGTTTATCTGCCCATGGAAAACAAACGCAACCTGATGACCGAATTGGAAGCCATCCTGGAAACCGCCCGCCCGGTGGACTAAGGACGTTCAGGAAACTTCTTGGTCTTTGGGTTCGGATTTGGGCTTATCTTCGTCCTTCACGGCGTTTTTAAATTCCTTGATGCCACCGCCCAGGCCGCGCATCAATTCCGGAATTTTTTTTCCACCGAAAAGTAGCAAAACCACAATAACAATCAATATGATTTCGGTGCTACCAAGCCAACCCAAAGGCACAATACCTAACATATTCATAACGCTTATTTTACCACAAAGTTAGCAAATTATTCCGGCTTCGGGTCAAAGCTCCGCTTTTTCGCCTTTGACCGTCCGGTCGATTTTGCGTAGCAGTCCCAAAAGCACTTTACCCGGCCCCAGTTCGTAAAATTCCGTAGCACCGTCGGCTATCATTTGCCGGATGCTTTGGGTCCAGCGAACGGGTGCCGTTAGTTGGGCTATAAGATTTTCGCGGATACGGCCGGGGTCGGTTTCGGGCATGGCCGTTACATTCTGATACACGGGCGCCTTGGGTGCGTTGAATTTGGTATTTTCGATAGCACTGGCCAGTTCCACCCGCGCCGGCTCCATCAAAGGCGAATGGAAGGCCCCGCCCACATTGAGCATCACCACGCGGCGTGCCCCGGCTTCGGTCAATCGCTGGGCGGCTTTTTCCACAGCCTCCACTTCGCCGGAAATCACCAATTGGCCAGGCGAATTGTAATTGGCCGGCACCACAATGCCGGGCGTGTCGGCACAAATCCGTTCCACGGTTTCGTCGTCCAAGCCCAACACGGCGGCCATGGTGCTATGCACAAGTTCGGTGGCTTTTTGCATGGCCTGTGCCCGCCGGGCCACCAATTGCAAACCGTCTTCGAACGACAGGGCGCCTGTGGCCGTTAGCGCCGAAAACTCGCCCAACGAATGCCCCGCCGCCATATCGGGCCGGAAATCATCGCCCATCAGTTCGGCCATAATGACCGAATGCAGGAAAATGGCCGGTTGGGTTACACGGGTTTGACGCAAATCCTCGTCGGTGCCGTCGAACATCAGGTCGGTGATACGAAAACCCAGTATTTCGTTGGCTTGTTCGAAACGCTTACGCGCGGCTTCGTATTTTTCATACAAATCCTTGCCCATGCCGGGAAATTGCGCGCCCTGACCGGGAAACAAATAGGCCTTTTTCATGTGCTTGTTTTTGCAAAGATATTGATTTTCGGGCAGTGCGGTCTTGAAACAATGCTTCGGATACCAATGTTTGCTATGGCGAAAAAATTGCGTATATTTGCAAGCGCTTTTTGACAAGCCGACCCGGTAGCTCAGTAGGTAGAGCATCTCCCTTTTAAGGAGAGGGTCCTGAGTTCGAGCCTCAGCCGGGTCACATACGCATCACGGGTTTCCCGACCCGGTAGCTCAGTAGGTAGAGCATCTCCCTTTTAAGGAGAGGGTCCTGAGTTCGAGCCTCAGCCGGGTCACTTGCCCATGCGCACGTGGCGGAATTGGTAGACGCGCTAGGTTGAGGGCCTAGTGGCCATTACAGGCCGTGCAGGTTCAACTCCTGTCGTGCGCACCCTTTGGAGGTCCGCTTCCGGTCGAGGAAGCGGATTTTTTTTTGGTAGCCATTGTTTTTTTTAGGCGCTCCGGCGCCCTGCGGTCGCCTCCGCGGCTCCACAAGCCTTCGGGGCGCCGGCGGCGGAATGAAATTCCGCTGCCGGCGGCGCAAAAGGTTTAGGCACAATGATTTGAACAAACTGCAATGCTTCTTTAAGCCACGGCAGGCAAATTCCACCCGAATTTGCGCCGCCGGCCCCGCGCTCACGCGCGGCGCCGGCGCCCTTTGTCTTGTTCCGCCCTTCGCGAGCCCTGGCGGTCTCGCTCCGGTGGTCCGCAAGCCTTCGGCTACCTTGACCCAACGCCAAGGCCACGCCTTGTCTTGCTTCGCGGCTTCGCGAACCGCCTTGCGGCGTTTCGCTTCGCGGGCCTCGGAACCCTTCGGTTTCCTCGGCGGCTCCGGGAGCCTGCACGCTCCGCCTGCGGCTCCGCGTCAGTCTCCCTCCGTTCGCCGGTGAGCCCGGCCTTTAATCCTAAAATTTCTATCCAACTACTTGAAAATTAATTCATAATTCATGATTCATAATTAACAAGGCCGGTCTCCCCGGACGTTGCTCGGCAGCCCTTTGGTCTGCCTGCGCTCGGGCGTGGAGCCTGCGCCTTCCAATAACCCAAGCCTCACGGCCGCGGCTTGTCTCCCCGCCGGCACGGGAAGTTAGCTCGGCAGGCTCCGCGGGCGGCCTCGAATTGTTTCTCTCGAAGTTCAAATGTTCATTTATTGTATATCCGGCAAATTTTTCCGTTTTATCTTATCTTGCACGGGCAAAACGGTTCGAATGTTTTTTAGCAAACAAAGCCGGCATCGCATTCTCCTTATCGACCCCGACAAGGTCGAAAAAGGATTTTACGATGAACTGGCCCGGACAACAAAAAACTACGACCCCGACTTGTTTTTTGTGGGTGGAAGTTTTTCCGGTAGCGGAAATATCCACAATGTGGTGGATGAACTCAAACAAAACACGGCCAAACCCGTGATTCTTTTCCCCGGCGATTATGCCCAACTTACCCCCCGGGCCGATGCCGTTTTGTTTTTGAGCTTGCTTTCGGGACGTAATCCCGAATATTTGGCCGGTCAGCAAGTTAAGGCCGCACCGGTTATACGGCACATGCAATTGCCTGTTATTCCAACGGCATACTTGCTGGTAGACGGCGGTTCACTTACTACGGTACAATACATCACCCAAACGCTCCCGATTCCGGCCGATAAAATCGATTTGGCCATCGCCACGGCCCTGGCCGGACAGTATATGGGTATGCAATTGGTGTATCTGGAAGCCGGAAGCGGTGCCGGACGCCCCGTGCCGCTGGAAATGTTGCAAAGCGTGGCGCGGTCGGTCCAAATTCCGGTAATTGTGGGCGGGGGCATTCGTGATTTGGACCTGATCGAAACCTATTTCAAAGCCGGTGCCAATGGGGTAGTGATTGGAACAATGTTCGAAAAAAAGGGCCGCCCGTAAGAACCGGACGGCCCTCACCGGAGGAAAGCGGCGGATGGAAGCAGGTTTTATCTGTGTATGATTTTTCCTGAAATGACGCCATCGGAGGTAATCACCTTGTAGGGATAAATTCCTTTTTCAAGGCCCGGAAGGCGAATTTCCTCATTGTTAGAGTACCGGCCAGTGAAAATCATTTTTCCACTCATATCATAGAGCCGGAATTCGAATTCACCGGTTTGCACATGAATGCGCAAGGTGCCTCCCGTGGGGTTGGGATACAAATTGTGTTCAATGATATTTGGACTTTGAACATCCAAAGTGTTGTTATAGTAGTAAAAATCCGTGCTTTGCAGTTCCCAGGATAAGCTCGGATCGGTACGTGTATATTTGGAAACATAATTCAAAAGATACTGAAACGGATTTCGTTCCGGATTGATCCAAGTTTGTCCGTTGCCTGATAGGTTAATATAAAATTGCATTGGGTGGCTGTACTTTTTGGGAACAATAATATAACTTCCGGGAATATTGATATCATAATTATAAACTTTTTTTGTTGTAGAACCACTCATCCAATTACCCGTATTACTGTCCCAATAGATATTTTCAACCGAAACCGTATTTGCCGAATATATATACTCCGTTTTCATGTTTCCTATCCAGTTTGTTCCATCCCAATTATAGCTTTCCGTAGAAAGTATTTTGTTATCGGTCAAGTCGATTACATTGACCTCTTTATAATAATTCATCCAAGTGCTGCTTGCAGCATCCCAGGTTTGCCAAACACTTTCGATGGTTTTTTGGTTTCCTGTGGTTGAATACGTATAGGTTAACAAAGTTTGATTAAGCCACGCGCCGGCCGATGCATCCCACACCTGCTGTAATTCCGAGGTGATGTCGTTTCCGTTAAACGTCCGGGTTATTTGACTCGACAATTCCCAGGACGAAGTAGAAGAGTTCCAGAATTCCATTATGGATTGTTCCAAAATTCCATTGGCATTGAAACTATAACTTACCCGCATGGTCATTACATAGGTGGATTGGCTTGCATCATAAACGTAATAATATAGCGAATCGGGCTTGGAGTTATTACCGGTGTATACAAAATGACGGTTGTTGTAGGGCTCCAATTGACCCGACGTTGAATTATAAAGATCACCAAAATAATCGGTCAAACGTCCCTGAGAATCATATTGATAGCGTAGGAGATAATAATCCTCAATCCCATTCCCCAAATCGAGACGAAAAAGATATTCGG
>JALWYR010000029.1:21586-27360 GCA_027003085.1 Flavobacteriales bacterium | reverse complement strand
GCATTACTAAACTTGGTTGCGTTGTAAAATTTTGTAGGGAAAGCCTTGTTAAAACGCTGGTAAATTTTCTGGCGGTTCAAAAATTTACCAATAGGATTTAGTCCAGCATACTTGGTAATCTTACTTCCTTTAAAAGAGTGATTTACAGTCTTGATTTTGCCGGTTGATTTTTTCTTCGTATTTTTCATCTGAAAAGTGGTGTTTGGTGTTTTTGTTTTATTACCCTAAATATAAACATTTTACACCACTTTTCACCTTTTTTATTTTAGGTTTTTAGGTAAAAATAAAAAAAATAATAATAAGATGAAAAAAAAGATAATTACTGGTGAAGAAGCAATTAAAATCTTGCAATCTACCGAACACGGTGATTTTTATATAATGGAATTAGAAATCGATTTTATTAATCATGAAATAAGAATGCTTGTAGATACAAAGGAAGAAGACAAAGAAATAACAAAGTATTTAGTGAGATTTAAGAGGGTATCAAGATGTTGTTTGAAGAAAGCATTTACCGATGAAGAAATGGGGGTTATTGGTTATGCTGAACTATTCTATACGAAAGACAGATCAGAATACATCAATATATCAGAAGAAGAGAGACGTTTATATGATTTTATCATTGACGCAGACCCTTTTGAGATGTGTATTAAAGGCGAGATTGAAATGGAAGAGATGGATTGAGATTTACACGGATATATTACAGTTGTAGGATTTTGTTTGTAATTGTGTACACACCCCGGCGAACTCCACCCCAGGACTCTCCCGCCCCGGCGGGGCAACCCAACAAATCCCCGAATTTTCCTTATCTTAATCCCGTAAAAAACCAACCGCCTTGCCCGCTACGGTTTCACATACCGCCCGAACCTTCCCCTTCGGCGAGGAAATGGCCGCCCAGCATGCCGGCGGAGCGTATGCCACCCGCTACAAATTTTATAGCCTGTCCCGAACTTGTTTCGGGAGCAAAGAACTCGACCCCCAAACGGGCTACTATTACTACGGCGCCCGCTACTACGACCCGGTGATTTCCAGGTGGTTGAGTGTGGACCCGCTGGCGGAGAAGTTTGCAGGGCTTTCACCTTACAATTATGTTTTCAATAACCCATTGATTTTTATTGACCCAACAGGAAAAGGCGGAGAAAAAGCCACGGATGAGTGGATTGTGTTTAGTAACGGACAAGTAAAGCGAGTAGGCGATAGAGGCGGAGATAAATGGGATTATATTACGTATGTGAATTATGATGATAAGACTGAGACCTACTCAACCTATGAAGCAATGAAACCAGCTGGAAGTATGAAGGAGACGGGTGATTTTGCAAAGTTGGAAGCGGTAAGTTCTGTGACACCATCGGAACCAAATTTGAATCCAGATTTTGATTGGAAGCCAAATATGGGGGATCTTGTCAGTTCCGCAGTCAGTTCCGCAGCCACATATACAAAAAAAATGAAACATGGGGGTGGGTATTTGACAACCAGTTGGGCGAAAAGTGGACGTAGATTTTATTGGAAACCTAATGCACGTGGATTAAACAATTTAAAAGGGCGGGCGGTTAACGTTACAACAGCCTTAAAATGGGGCGGTCCACTTGTGTCGGTAGCTTGGGATACTCCGGATATTATAAGGGCATACAAGCATAATGCACATGAAGGTAATAAAAAGCTAGCCGGTACCGCAGGTTCAGTGGCGGGAGGATGGGTAGGAGGAATGTTCGCAGGGGCTTTTTATGCTGGATTTATTGGTTCAGAAACTGGACCTTTCGACGTAATATTTATTTTTGTGGGCGGTGTAATTGGAGCCGCAGTAGGAAGGGAAGGTGTTGAACGTCTTTATGATAAAATCACTAAGCATGATTAGTTATAATTATAATATTAAAAGAATAGTTTTTGGAATTTTTGTCTTTGCAGGTTTTTCTTTATTATCGCTTTGGTTATTGATTGATCCTGAAAGGTTTATTCACAGTTATATCCTAAGGAAAAAAATTTATATCCAAACATTAGGAATATTGGGATTTACCGGTAGTTTAATTTTTGTTTTATCATTCATTTTGTTATTATTAAATTTAAAAGATAAAGCAATCATTATATCAGATGAATTTATTATAGATAACTCTAAGTATGAATCTATTGGCAAAATTGACTATAAGTACATTTCTGATGTAAAAAGAATACAAAACGCACTACAAATAATTTTAAAGGTACCGGTAATAAATATAAAAAAATTAAATATTTTACAAAAGATATTAATGTTCATGACTAATTGGAAGTACAAATATAGTATCATAATATCTTGCCCTATAATAAAAGATTGTAACGTAAATAAACTTCAAAAACAGATTATGATGCGTTTAAAAAAATACAATAATAGGAATACATAAAAAAACCTGTCTCCTCTCTACCGGACGCTCCCGCCCCCGGCGGGGCAACCCCAACAAATCCCCGAATTTTCCTTATCTTAATCCCGTAAAAACCCACCACCTTGCCCACCACGGTTTCACATACCGCTCAATCCTTCCCCTTCGGCGAGGAAATGGTCGCTCAGCATGCCGGCGGAGCGTACACTACGCGTTATAAGTTCAACGGCAAAGAACTCGACCCCCAAACGGGCTACTATTACTACGGCGCCCGCTACTATGACCCGGTGATTTCCCGGTGGTTGAATGTGGACCCGCTGGCGGAGAAGTATCCCGGGTTTTCGGCGTATAATTTTACGTTGAATAATCCTGTTGTGTACACTGACCCTGACGGTAGATGTACTCTCTGCCCTAAAAAAGCAAAAGTTGGCGATAAATTTAACCATCCTTTTTATGGTGTTCTTATTTATAAAGAGAATGGATATTGGGAAGATGCAAATGGCTACAAAATGTTGAACGATGTAAAAATTAAAAATCCCTGGCACATAAAACCTTTAAGATGGTTGAAAAAACTAGCGAAAGTAGGTAAAACCATAGCATCGGCCATAAAACATAACGGAGGATACATTGCTTATAGTTACATAAAAAAGAAACTCTATTGGAAACCAAATGCAAGGGGGCTGAATTTTTTAAAAGGTTTTTCAACTAATGTAAAAAAACTTTTTGGAAGAGCAGGTTTTGTGATAAATGCCGCTTTGGAAGTATATGAAATTAGCAATGGTTTTAAACGCGGAGCATATTATGGCTGGCGACAAGTAGCGGGTGCTATTGGTAATATTGGAGGAGGACTACTTGGTAGCGCCGCAGCTACTGCTTTAATTGGAGCTATTTCGACCGCTTTAAGTTTTACTGTGGCTGCTCCTATTGTAGTTGTTGGAGGAATTATTGCTGGCGGGTTATTGGCATATTATGGCGAACAATATTTACAAAATAAATATGATAAAATATTTAACTATTTAAAAAATGATTAAAATGATATATCAATGTAGATTTCCACGGATCAGGCATATAATTGGTTCAGTAATAATAATTTTTTTTATGATTGCTCTCCTTCCATTTATATATGACTATGAGAACATAAAAATCAATGTTTTACTAAAAGGTAAGTATGTGTTAATAATGGGTATTCTAGGTGAATTGATTTCTATTTATTTACTAATTTTATTGTTTGTTCAAATTTTTCGAAAAAATCCGGCCTTCGTTATTACCAAAGATTATTTTATTGATAATACACTTCACAAATATTTAGGTAAAATTTATTTTAAAGACATTCAGAATATTAAGCGAATGGAAAAAAATTTTAATGATCTGATGCCGATATTTTTAGACAAAATAATAAAATTACCACCTATTAGATATTACAAAATTTTTTTAAGGTATCCAGTTACTAATAAAAAGAGTTTGCTAGACAAAATCATCACTTATGGGTTGAGACAATATAACCCAGAACGAGCGAGTAACGTAATCATCATCACGGGAAGCAAATTACTTGGTTGTACAGAGGAGGAATTCGAACAAGCTATTATGAGTGGCTTTGAATCGGCGCGAAAAAATAAGCAATCCAATTAGTATCCCGCTTTCCCTCTCCGCCGGACTCTCCCGCCCCCGCCAGTCTCTCCCACCACCGGCGGGGCACCCCCAACAAGTCCCCAAATTTTCCCTATCTTAATCCCGTAAAAAACCAAGCATTTTGCCCGCCACGGTTTCACATATCGCCCGAACCTTTCCCTTCGGCGAGGAAATGGTCGCCCGGCATTCTACGGAAATGTTTATCTTTGTAATGATAGCAAGCCAAACTCCTTATGTTTAAATCCCTGAAAATAGACCGGAAAAAATGCCGTATTCTGGATGTTCAATTTCCCGATGGCCAAATCCTGGAAAAATCCGCCTATGCCATAGGCAGCAATATGTACGAAGGTTTCCGGCCCACCCGTCGGAGCATCGGGATCATCCGTGATTACTCGGCCGGAAAAATCAGCAAACAAGAGCTTATTCGCCTGGCCAAAGCCAAGGCCTATGAATGAAAATTATAAGTTTGTTGACCCTGAATTTTTATATACTGACCCCGAAACCGGAACACTCAAAAATTTGGCCGGAATCAACGACCCTGAGGCATTGCTTTTCTATGAGAGTGTGGTAGTTGCAAAACGCCTTCAAGAGCTTTATGATAATCCCATTCAAATTAAAGGCGTTCAAAGTCTTTTTGAAATTCACCGGCATCTTTTCCAAGATGTTTATGTTTGGGCGGGCGAAGAACGAAAAGTGGAAATAGCCAAAGAAGGCAATCCGTTTTTCCCGACAAAACATTTCGATCACGCCTTCAAATATATTGATTCGTTGATTTCGGATTTCAAAAAACTATCGGAAAACGATTTGGAAAATATAGCACGAAAACTTGCCGAGATATTGGATGCTGTCAATCATTTGCACCCGTTCAGGGAAGGAAACGGACGCTCCCAAAGAGAATTTATCAGGTTATTGGCTTTGGAAAAAGGAATTAAGCTTAATTTAAATCCCCCGGACGACCAAAACGTTTATGAGCGATATATGCAAGGAACAATCCACGGCGATATAAATGGCCTTGCCGACCTCATTTTGGAACTTATCAAGAACGGGAATGCGTGATGTGTAAACCTCACCCCAACAAATCCCCGAATTTTCCCTATCTTAATCCCGTAAAAACCACCGCATTGCCCGCCACGGTTTCACATACCACCCGAACCTTCCCCTTCGGCGAGGAAATGGCCGCCCAGCATGCCGGTGGTGCATTTTCCACTCGTTACAAATTCAACGGCAAAGAACTCGACCCCCAAACGGGCTACTATTACTACGGCGCCCGCTACTATGACCCGGTGGTTTCCAGGTGGTTGAGTGTGGATAATCTTGCTAGCCATCCCAATCAAGTGGATAAAAGCCCGTATGCATACGCTTGGAATAATCCCGTTTATTATACCGACCCCGACGGGAATTGTCCTTGGTGCATTCCTGTGGTGTTATATCTTTTGGAAACCGGTGCGGAAACGGCTTTGGATTATACTTTGGATGTATTGATAGGCGAATTGACCGGCGAAAAACCTACATGGACGGGTGTTGCCATTAATTTCGCTTGGAATTTGATTCCTGGTGCGGGAGAAGCGAATTCCATAAAGAAAGGGGCAAGGTTATTTAAAGCCATAAACAAAATTGTAGATAGAGTTGGCCATATACCGGGCGTGAAGAAATTGGCAAGGAAAGTTAGGGGTAAATATGAAGAATTCTATAAAGCATTATTAACGGGAGACAAGCAAAAAATTTCATCGGCATTAGGAAGCTTCGGGGGCAAGTTATTTGAACTTCGTTTGGCGGCAATTGTGGACGGTGTTAAAC
>JALWYR010000029.1:0-21576 GCA_027003085.1 Flavobacteriales bacterium | reverse complement strand
CCTGGTTTTAACGGCGAAATTGATTTACTTATTAAAAGAGGAGAAAAAACTATTTTTGGCGAAGCCAAAAGTGGGGACTTTTCCAAAATGACCTTTGATCAATTCGAGAAAAAAGAAGGCAAGCAAATGAAAAAATTACTCAACTATGCCAAGGAGCAAGGTGCGGAATTAGAATATTTTTTCAAAAAGGGGAAGGTGTCGCAAGACATCATTCACGGATTGAAAAAACAAGGCATCAAAGTCAATGAAATGTAAAAACATAAACCGATGGGTGTAACGCTTATGTTTTGTGTCAAATTAAACCAAGCCGAGGATGTATTTTCAATTGAACCCGGAGTAAGCGAACGGGCAAGGGAAAGGGGATATGACATAAGATTTGAAAAAGATAAACCGGAATTCTATGTTGATGATATATTAGACCATTTAAGATGGTATGAAAATGTCGTTTTTCTAAAACATCCGGATTGGCGGGAGGAATTGAGTTTTGATATTTCGTACATAAGCAAAACGGAAAACCTAAAAAATATAGAATTAATTTCATTGGCCCCAATTTACAGAAGTTTGGCTTTTGATATAATTTTTTATATATATGACATACATAAATTTCTGGATGATTTGAAGTATATTTTTCAGGCCAAGAAAGTCGGGTTTTATGTGGAAGGAGGATATGACAGTTGTGGCGAGGTTGATGAGTATTGGGAGTAGTAATCCGCCACCGCTCCGACAGACTCTCCCACCACCAACGGGGCAACCTCAACAAATCCCCAAATTTTCCTTATCTTAATCCCGTAAAAACCCACCGCTTTGCCCGCCACGGTTTCACATACCACCCCAAGCTTCCCCTTCGGCGAGGAAATGGCCGCACAGCATGCCGGCGGGGATTACGCCACGCGCTACAAATTTTATAGCCTGTCCCGAACTTGTTTCGGGAGCAAAGAACTCGACCCCCAAACGGGCTACTATTACTACGGCGCCCGCTACTACGACCCGGTGATTTCCAGGTGGTTGAGTGTGGATAATCTTGCTAGCCATCCCAATCAAGTAGATAAAAGCCCGTATGCATATGCTTGGAATAATCCGGTTTATTATACCGACCCCGACGGGAATTGTCCTTGGTGCATTCCTGTGGTGTTATATCTTTTGGAAACCGGTGCGGAAACGGCTTTGGATTATACTTTGGATGTATTAATAGGCGAATTGACCGGCGAAAAACCTACATGGACGGGTGTTGCTATTAATTTCGCTTGGAATTTGATTCCTGGTGCGGGAGAAGCGAATTCCATAAAGAAAGGGGCAAGGTTATTTAAAGCCATAAACAAAATTGTGGATAGAGTTGGCCATATACCGGGCGTGAAGAAATTAACAAGGGAAGTTAGGGGTAATTATGAAAAATTCTACGAAGCATTAATGACGGGAGACAAGCAAAAATTTTCATCGGCATTAGGAAACTTCGGGGGCAAATTATTTGAACTTCGTTTGGCGGCAATTGTGGACGGTGTTAAACGCGTTGGATACCGTCCGCCTGGTTTTAACGGCGAAATTGATTTACTTATTAAAAGAGGAGAAAAAACTATTTTTGGCGAAGCCAAAAGTGGGGACTTTTCCAAAATGACCTTTGATCAATTTATGAGTAAGAAGGAACGAAGAAATCAGATGAATAGATTACTCAACTATGCCAAGGAACAAAGTGCGGAAGTGGAATATTTTTTCAAAAAAGGAAAAGTTTCGCAAGACATCATTCAGGGATTAAAAAAAAGTGGTATCAAAGTTAACCAAATGTAAAAACATAAACCGATGGGAGTAGATGTTGAATTTTGTATCAAGCTAAAACAGGTGAAAGATGTATTTTCAATTGAACCCGGAGTAACCGAACGGGCAAGGAAAAGGGGATATGACATAAGATTTAAAAAAGATAAACCTGAACTATATGATAGTGATATATTTGATAATATAGAAGAGTATGTAAATATCATTTCTTTAAAACATCCTGATTGGCGGGAGGAATTGGATTTTGATATTTCGTACATAAGCAAAACGGAAAACCTAAAAAATATAGAATTAATTTCAGTGGCGCCAATTTACAGAAGTTTGGCTTATGATATAATCTTTCATGAGTATGACATACATAAATTTCTGGATGATTTGAAGTATATTTTTCAGGCCAAGAAAGTCGGGTTTTATGTGGAAGGAGGATATGACAGTTGTGGCGAGGTTGATGAGTATTGGCAGGAGTAATCCGCCCCCGCTCCGCCAGACGCTCCCGCCCCCGGCGGGGCAAACTCAACAAATTCCCGAATTTTCCTTATCTTAATCTCGTAAAAACCCACCGCTTTGCCCGCCATGGTTTCACATACCGCCCGAACCTTCCCCTTCGGCGAGGAAATGGCCGCCCAGCATGCCGGCGGAGCGTATGCCACGCGCTATAAGTTCAACGGCAAAGAACTCGACCCACAGACTGGCTACTATTACTACGGCGCCCGCTACTATGACCCGGTGATTTCCAGGTGGTTGAGTGTGGACCCGCTGACGGAGAAGTATCCCGGACTCTCGCCCTACAACTACACCGCCAACAACCCCGTGATGTTGGTGGATCCGGATGGGAGATGTTTCAGGAAAGTAGGAAAATTTTTTGAACCTTGTGAAGATGCTCCTATTGGTAGCACAACAACCGGTGCCTTTGGTTATAGTTGGACCATGACCAAAGACGGGTGGCAATTAACTAACGGGGTTGACCCTAAAACGGTGAAGTATGATTATGATGATATTACACCAACCGGACTACCTGATTACTATATTAAGCGATACCTCAATCACATAAACAAATATCACACAAGACCGCCGGATTATTACTTAGCATATGGATATAAATACTGTTATAAATTTAATGAATTAAAACTTATTCCTCAATTACCGGATTTGTTAAAAAAGTGGATAATTAATACTTCACTTAGATTGCAAATAATTATGAATAATAAAATAAGAGAAAATAAAAATATTCAAGGAAATAATGAGCAGTTTCATGATATGGCCTATAAAACTCATTATGATGCATATTTGTATGACCATAATCTAGAAAAAATGAGTACGATAGAGTTAGCTTTAATATTAAGTGTTGTAGAATTTAAAGATATTAAATTTGAGGGCTTTATATTGATGGTGAAATTATCGCCAAAATTAGCTCCAAATGTAATTGATAATTTTATGAAGATGCATCCTTTCTTTTCGTTCCCTGTCTTACCTACACTTCCTATACCTACAACTTCCAACTAAGAATACCAAAAAATGAAGAACAAAGTTTTAATATTAATGAGTCTGTTTTTTGTAATAATCTCAATAATACTATTTCAAAATAACAATAATATTTTATCTTGTCGTGTTTATAAAGCAAATTTAAGTACGAGTTCCAAAGCTAGAATTGGAGTCGATAATATATTAATAGATAAAAATTTATATTTTGCTTTCGGAGCATTAATAAATTCCGATGGCATCTTACACCTTGAAGATGGAATGGATACAATAGCAATTAAAAAAACTAACAGAAAAAATATAAAAAAATGGGATTTTTTCGGGCCCAAACTACCGGGAACCTTTTCAACTGTAACTCAAACGGATAAAAACTTATTTTTGATTGGGTATCGACATTATAGGAAACATATACCACCGTATGTCGAATACACACTTTATCGCATTTCAAAAAAGGATGGCAAGTATAAAAAATTACATCAATGGAAAGCAGAAAATTGTTATGTAAGGTCTGTTTTTTTTCTTTCTGACACCCAAGGCGCAGTATTTTTTGAACCTAGTGGAGACCCTTTTGATTCTCAATTGTATTGGACAAATGATGGCGGAAAACATTGGCAGTACCGGAACTTAAATAGGCCTGTGTTAAAGACACATTTGTACCAAAATAAACTGTATTTTCTTTCATACAAATGCTGTAACAATCCCAATAATTGGATATATTCCATGCAAATGGACGGAAGTCATTTGGATTCGTTACAATTTGATATCGACATAACCGATTTTGCCGTAGATGAAAAGGGATTTTGGTTATTAGGTCAGGATACCACTCGTACCAAAACCGGTTTATGGCATTATGATAACAAAAATGGAAAATTTTCCACCGTCAAAATTTTTGTAAACGATGATAAGGATTTCTTTCCGACCGGTATGTATAAGTATAATGAATTATTAGTTGTTTTTATTAGTAGGATTGATAAAAGCATGCTTTTGGGCCTGGGTGGCACTCGCCCCTATATGTTTGTTTCCAAAGATAATGGGAAAACCTGGCATAAGTTTTATTCTAGTAATGTTAACAGTTTGAATACAAGATCTTTTTATAAGGATAAGCGCATGTTAGCGTATATTATGCCCGGAGAAATATTCATATGCAACTTCGATGAAATGGAGAAATAATGTTCTCCACCACCACGGCAGCGTCCCGCCCCGCCGAACTCTCCTACCGCCCAAAAAGGAAACGCCGGCAAAGATTGGTGGGGAAAACGTCCGCTGAGCGGTATGGACGTAAGCAACAACAAGGGCATGAAACGCCAAAAACGGCTGCTCCACAAAATCGAGCGCCGGCAAGCCAAAAAAGCCATTCAGGAAGGTTTATCGGAATAAGGCCTAAAAATAGGTGTTGACGGCAAACGCAAATTGGTCGATAAAAATTTTTTTAAAGGCCGTGATGTTGTTTTGTTCGTAGAACAAAAGCATGGCTTTTTTATATTCCACACTGTCCACCGTCCGGAACGAGAGGGGACAATAACGATGATGAATCAACAGGGCATTGCTTACAATCCGGGCCGTGCGTTTGTTTCCGTCCACAAAGGGTTGAATGTAGGAAATCAGCACCAGGGCCAGTAGCGCCTGCTCGAAAACATTTTCTTTTTGGTTGATCAAATCGCAAGTCAGTGACAGGGCCTCCCGGATTTGAAACTCATTGTCAAGCGGGCGATAATTGGTGCCCGAAATGCCCACCCTGCGTTGGCGTATGTTCCGGCCTATGGGCAGGTCTTTTGTCAAAATGCTATGAATATCTTCGATTTTGGCTACCGAAAGCGGAAACAAATAATCCGGGTTTTCAATAATAAAATCTATGGCCTCTTTGTGGTTCAAAAGCATGATGGCTTCATCCCTGGTTTTGCCTTCCACCGTTATTTTTTCTTTTAAAAGCCGTTCGGTTTCGAGCAACGAATAGGTATTTCCTTCGATTTGCGATGATTTCCAACTCAAATCTATGGCCAGCCGTTCAAATTCCCTTCTTATTTCCCATTCGCTCAACTCCGAAATGTTTTTTTCAAATGTTTGTTGCAACGCATTCAAACGGTTCAGTTCGTCGTCCGTAAAAAGTTTGGCCGTGGGCAACACATCCGTGAGCAACGAAAAATTAAAATGCCCGATGATGTTTCGTTCGTCGATTTCCTTGGCATAATATTCCCTTAGATCGATTTCGCGAAACAAATTGTAGTAGGGCGACAGAGCGTAGCGGGTGGCTTTACCCTTTCCGGTGGAGGTAATGAGTTTCCGGGCCACCAGTTTGGACAAAACCCTCTTGATGGTGGCAATGCTTTTGTGCTCGGGTATGCCGGATTGAATCTCCCCGGACGAACGCCCCGGATTTTGTTCCAAAAAGGCCAATATTTGTTTTTCTATGGTCATCCACAACATTATTCGGCTCACAAATATAATAAATACGGCTCAATATTTCCGCTTTTTGATCCAATTTCTTTTAGAAAAATGAGCCGAATATAAATAATCTCCCGTCCCGCCGAACTCTCCCGCCCGCCGCCTAACTTTCAACCATCCCCAACAAATCCCACTCCTTTGTGATCAAGCTTTGCTATTTTTTATTTTTTTGATTGATATTAAAATTCAAATTTTTACCAATGATTTTACTTACTGGCTATTTTTTGGTTTCAAATTTTTTCCAGTTTTTTGTATCTTTGGCATAAATTTGAATCCTCATGACGGCCTTCATCGAAAACAAATTAATTGAAAAATTTAAAGACAAAAAGGTTTTTTCAAGAAACGAATTGTATGATTTTTACACGCAATTTGAACCCAACCTGAATAAAAACACTTTTGCTTGGAGAATTTTTAATCTTAAACAAAAAAATATTATTAAACCGGTAAAAAGAGGTTACTACACGCTTTCGAACAAACCGGTTTTCCAACCGGAAATTTCCAAACGCTTATATAACCTGGCCAAATTTTTCTCTAACGAACTTGCTCAAATAAATTTTTGCATTTGGGAAAGCAAGTGGTTAAATGAGTTCTCCCGCCATCAATCAAACAAAAACCTCATCATCATTGAAATGGAAGCGGAGAATTCATGGCTTGAAATGTTTTATTTTAAGGTTAAAGAAAAAGAAAAAAAATACGGTATAAATACTTTTCTTAATCCCGACCAAAAAACATTTGATTATTATATCTCACAGACCCATAATCCTGTTGTGATAAAAAAATTAATCAGCAGGTCGCCATGCACCAAAACATCCGTAAAAAAAACCAAGGTCACTACGCCTAAACTTGAAAAAATATTAGTGGATATTTATGCGGATAAGGAATTGTTTTATCTCTACCAAGGTTCGGAATTGGTTCATATATATCAGAACGCATTGGAAAACTACACGATCAATTTTACCACCCTTTTCAATTACGCCAAACGCCGCGGAAAACATCAAGAAATAAAGGATTTTATAAAAAACAATCTTCCTTTTTTAGCAACAGAAATGTTTATTGAATGATAAAAGATATTTGTTTTACAAAAGATTGGCTTGACGGTTTTAAAAGGCAAAACCGGTATAGACATATAGACCCGGCTATTCTTGAAAAAATGATTTATGCTTTACATTTGGTTGAACAACTCAAAATACATGGTCTGGATTTTGTTTTCAAAGGAGGAACAAGTTTAACCTTGTTGTGTAATGATTTTAACCGCTTTTCAATTGATATAGATATTGTTTGCCGCCCAACCCATCCGGACGAAATTGAAATCATCTTGAAAAGGGTGGCAAACGCATCCAAATTTAATTCATTCAAATGGGATGAAAAGAGAAGTTTTAAACCGGGGGTTCCAAAAGCGCATTACACTTTTTATTTTCATCCCGCAACACAAGGAAAACATTCGGGAAGTATTAATTTGGATATTTTGTTTGAAGATTTTTTATACCCTGAAATAATTGAAGTTCCTCTCAAAACAAAGTGGATAGTCGCGGAGGAGGAAACCCGAATTAAAGTCCCGAGTATTGACGCTATAACCGGCGACAAACTCACCGCTTTTGCACCCGACACCATCGGAATACCTTATTTTAAAGGTGGGATTTCATTCTCAATGGAAATCATAAAACAACTTTTTGACCTGGGTAGATTGTTTGAAAAAATCAATAGTGTTGAAACCGTAGCCCGAAGTTTTGATGTTTTTTCCCGTCGTGAGATAGCATATAGAAAACATTTGCAATCGTCAATTTCATCCGGAATTGTTTTGGAAAACATATTCACAACTTGCGCTATTTTGGCCAAAAGAGGGAAAGGAACAAAAGATGAAATTTTAAAGTTCAAAGAATTGCAGAAAGGTATAAGATCTTTCGGTTCGGGATTTTTGATAACGGGAAATTTTAGATTAGAGGAGGCCATATCCACCGCTGGACGTATTGCGTATCTTTCGGCTAAACTAATGACAAAAGATTTTACGCCTATCGAATATTATTCCGGGCAAAGCATAAAGGATAGGGAAATTCACAATCCCGGGTGGAATTTTTTAAACAAACTAAAAAAACTACCCGATAAGTCGGGGTTCTATTATTGGTATAAAGCTTTGGAAATATTAAATTTACTGTAACTGATTGTTTAGTTTACCTGAAAATCCTGACCCCTCGGACGCTCCCGCCCCAGCAGTGTATAAATCGTTTCCTTGGCGTTCCACGCACAATGCTACATCACTACACACAACCCCTCAAACTCGGAAATTTCCCTAACCTTACTTCACCAACTGCCCGCTCGTGGAAGTGATAAGGGAAAATACGGCAAACCGCTACCTAAATTAGTTTATTTTCAGGCCCGGATGCGGGACTAACCCGGATGGTTTCGCCCAGGGCTTTCAAAATTTTCATAACGGTTTCAAAACGCGGGCGGGCGCCCGGCCGCAAAACTTTGTATAAACTTGTCCGGCTCATACCCGTGGCCTCCGAAATATGGCGCATACCCACGGCTTTGGCCACATGCCCCAAAGCCACCATAAAATCCGATTCGTTTCCTTCTTCCAAAACCGTGTTCAAGTATTCCGAAATCATTTCGGGACTGTCCAAATACTCCGCTATGTCAAATCGACTTATTTTCATTTTTTTAGTTTATTTCGCAATTTTATCGCTTTTTCATTGTCTTTTCTTTGAGTTGATTTATCACCGCCCATCAATAACAATACCACAACTTTTTCCTTTTCCGTTAAGTAAATCGTGTAACCCTTTCCATAATCAATCCGCAATTCTTAAATTCCGTTTCCCACATGTTTCCAATCTCCAAAATGACCGTATTCCTCAATGCGTTGGATACGGAACAATATTTTGGCCTTGGCCTTCCGGTCTTTCAATTTCCTGAACCATTTGTCAAACTCAGTTGTTTTTTTCAATGATAAACATGATTTTGTCTCCAACCGGATACAAAGTTAGAAATTTTTTTTTTAATTGTTGCCATTTATAAAATCACCCACTCCGCCCGCTCCGCCGGTGTCTCCTACCATCGGAGCATTATACATCAATAATTTTCTCGTTTTATTACATTACCCGACATATGCGTATTTACATCCGGATTACTTACAAGATAAACATCTACTAAACCATTTGCGGTTACGTAATTTTTCGCACTCGAATAATATTGAGATGCTTTAAAACAGATGACGGATTAAATCTGTTTTATTATTGGCCTAAAAAATTTATCGAATTTTTCTAAGGTTTCCATAAACCATTGATGTTGATTATTCCAATCACTTTTGTCTTTGACATTTGCATTTTTCTTTAAATAAACCCAAGATACTTTTTTATCAGGTAATTCATCCCAAATTAAATCGGGACTAATTTTTTCATATGATAGATTTTCGAATTTTTCTTTTAATTTTCGAAAATCTTCTTTCGACGTATTTGATTTAATAAGAAATTCAACTCTCAAAAAATTATCTCTGACACTGGAAACAGCAGCCAAATGGAAATCACTTTTACCCAATGCAAAATTCGTCCAATGTTGGGGTTGTGGTTTCTGGTGTTTAAGAAAAGTACCATGTTGTTCAAAATATTTTTTCATGGCTGTCCAATATTCAAGATTAAGTGCTTTGGTCTCACTTAAATTTTGAATTGTTGCAGCAGATTTTATTGTTCTAGACCAATCATTTGGCTTGCTAACAACTTGAAACAAAGGAGCGGGTAAACTATCCCCTATTTTGTATGCTTCAATTTCTATCCCAAAAAAATTAAATTGTTCATCAGTAATTCTATTTAACCAATCAATTGTGGCTCGATGTTCTTCTGTAAAATTCTTTGCAATCCAAACAACTGTTACTGCATCAAGTCCGGCAGCATACGTCATAATTTGCCCTAAATGAGTATGATCCGTCTTTTCTAATTGATTTTCAATTAAAACATAATGATCATCAATCGTACTTTTACATAGGATGTCTGCCCGAAAGGGACCCACACTTTTTTCTTGTTCGATAACTTCCAGTTCAATTTGAATGGTTTCCCCTAATTGTTTAATGTTTTCTTCTTTTGCTAACCATGGTGTAAAATCAGACGCTTCATCTTTCCACAATTCTCTTATGTCAACCTTTTTTAATTTTCCTATTTTCATGTTAATCAATTTTCTCTTTTGTTAGAAATGTTTGTTTCAATAAATTCCCGGAAAAACAAAATACCTTAGATTGTATATGGTTGAAGTTTTCTCTAAACATTTAAAATCAATTTATATTTTTTCAAGTGTAAATATAAAAAATTTTCCAACCACCAATAATACTTACCCGGTTTGGTATTTAAATCTAAAAAAAACCTTCCCCCTGCCATTGTTGCATTTCCAAAATCCCATCCGGCAAGTTTGGCAGGCCGTTATACCAATTTGCATGATTTTTGCGTTATTCCCCTGATAAAAAATTCCTGTGTTATGACCTACGAACAAACCGACATCAAGGCCATCAACGACAAGGTCAAGGAAAAAAGCGCCTTTGTGGATTTGCTCAAAATGGAAATCAACCGCGTGATTGTGGGCCAAGAGCAAATGATCGACCGGCTGCTTATCGCCTTGCTGGGCAAAGGCCATATCCTGCTCGAAGGTGTGCCCGGATTGGCCAAAACCTTGGCCATCAAAACCCTGGCCGACGCCATCGATGTGTCGTTCAGCCGCATCCAATTCACTCCCGACCTGCTGCCGTCGGATGTGATAGGCACGCTGATCTACAACGTGGAAACCAACAAATTCGAAGTCAAAAAAGGCCCTATCTTTGCCAACTTTGTCCTGGCCGACGAAATCAACCGCGCACCGGCCAAGGTGCAATCGGCCCTGCTCGAAGCCATGCAAGAACGTCAGGTAACCATAGGCGAACACACCTTCCGGCTCGAAGATCCCTTTATGGTGTTGGCCACCCAAAACCCCATTGAGCAGGTAGGAACCTATCCGCTGCCCGAAGCCCAAACCGACCGCTTTATGCTCAAAACCATCATCACCTATCCCAAGCAGGACGAAGAACGCTTGATTGTGCGGCGGAATATGGAAGAAAATTTCGGCCGGGTGAGCAAAGTGGCCTCCAAAGACGATGTTCTGGAAGCCCGCCGGGTGGTGCGTGAAATCTATACCGACCCCAAAATCGAACAATACGTGCTGGACATCATTTTTGCCACACGCTATCCCGAGAAATACGGTTTGGACGAACTGAAACCCTTGATTGCCTACGGCGCATCGCCGCGCGGTAGCATCAACCTGCTGATGGCCGCCAAAGGCCACGCTTTCCTGAACCACCGCGGATTTACGGTGCCCGAAGATGTGCTGAGTATGGTGCACGACGTGCTGCGCCACCGCATCGGACTGACCTACGAGGCCGAAGCCGAAAACATCACCACCGACGACATTATCAACAAAATCGTCAATAGCGTGCAAATACCCTAATTCCACCGGCGGATGGACACCAAGGAACTGCTTAAAAAGGTCAGGAAAATCGAAATCAAAACCCGGCGTTTGTCCGACCAACTTTTTTCGGGTCAATATCATAGCGCTTTCAAAGGCCGCGGGATGACTTTTTCCGAAGTGCGTCCCTATCAATACGGCGACGATGTGCGCGCCATCGATTGGAACGTAACGGCCCGCTACCGGACACCCTTTGTCAAACTTTTCGAAGAAGAGCGCGAACTCACCGTGATGTTGGCCGTGGATATTTCGGGCTCGGAAAACTTCGGCACCCGCGGGCAACTCAAACGCGAAATCATCACCGAAATAGCCGCCACTTTGGCCTTTTCGGCCATCAAAAACAACGACAAAGTGGGCTTGGTGCTGTTTACCGACCGCATTGAACTGTTTATCACGCCCCAAAAAGGGCGTTCGCACGTGTTGGGCATCATCCGCCAACTCCTGGATTTCCGTCCCCAAGGCAGGGGCACCGCAACGGCCATGGCGCTCAAATACCTGTTTAATGTGCTCAAAAAAACATCCATCGTTTTCCTGATTTCCGATTTCCTGGACGATGGCTATGCCGACACGCTCAAAATTGTGGCCAAAAAACACGATGTGGTGGGCATTCGCGTTTACGACCCCGCCGAAAAGGATTTTCCGCCCGGTGGTTTCCTGCTGCTCGAAGACCCCGAAACGGGCCGTAAACAATATGTGGACACCTCGTCGGCAGCCGTTCGCAAGGCCATTGCCGACGGTTTTGCACACTACGATTATTATTTTACCGATGCCTTCCGCAAAGCCGGAGGCGGACATATCCAAGTGGGCACCGATTCGTCCTACGTGAAGGCCTTGATGCAATATTTTAAACGTGTGGGCCGATGAAACAACGCAAATTCCTATCCGGCATATTGTTTTTACTAATGCTTCTGCCTGCATTTCCGGCAAGTGCGCAGCAGGTGCGTCTGAGTGCCGACCGCGACAGTATTCGCTACGGCGAACGGGTGCGTTTGCATCTGCTGGTCGAAGGCGTCAAACAAGGCGACAGCATTCGCGTGCAACCACGGGGCGGCGGATTGGAAATCGTGAAGCAAACCGATTGGGACACGCTCCGGAAAGGCAATCCTTTGACCTTGGCCCGTGATTGGTGGCTTACGGGTTGGGATGTCGGCGACTATACCATTCCCGCCTGGCAGGTTCGTGTGGGTAATAAGGTTTTGCAAACCGATAGCTTACATATCCGGGTGGCGGATATGAAGGTGGACACACTACAACCTGCGTGGCTAACGCCCAAAGAGGCCGTCGATCCCGGAAAACCGGCCAAGCCGGTGCGACTGGGCAAAGCCACATCGTTATTGACTTGGCTAATGCTTTTTTGGTTGGCGGCCCTGTTGGTGGTTGTGGGGACGGTGCTGTATGTGCTGCGAAAAGCCAAGCCCGGCCCACCGGCAGCCAAGGAGGCCTATATGCGTTCGTTCAACGAATGGGAGCAATTGAAAGCCGGCAAAGGATTGATCGATGATTCCAATGCGTTTTATACCCGGCTCACGGATATTTTGCGTGCCTATATGGAGCGGGCCTTGGGTATTCCGGCCTTGGAAATGGTTTCGCAACTGTTGCTCGGGAAATTGAAAAATTTTCGATTTGAGAATAACGCAACTTTCCCTGATGAATTATTGAAACGCTTGGAAGACATGTTTCGCCGTGCCGACTTGGCCAAATTTGCCAAATTTGTGCCCACGCTTCCCCAAAGGGATGCCGATTTGGAAACGGCCAAGGATTTCCTGGATTATGCCCATCAGGTGTTGGAAGAAATCGAATCGGAAAAACGCGAACAAGCCGAACGTTTGCGCAAGGAAGCGGCCCGCCGTTCGCGCACGCGTAATGCGGTTATTATCGGGTTGTTTTTGTTATTAATGGTTCCGGTGGCTTATGTAGTATCCAAAGGACTACAAAGCCGGTTGAACAATGCACAAAACCCTTGGGTTTGGAAACTGAACAATATTCCGCAACCCAAGGACTGGTATGCTGTGAGCTATGGTCCGGTGCCTTCCTTGGCATTCCGCACGCCCGTTGTCCCCAAGGCCGTTTCCTTGGCCGATAGTTTACACTCCCGCTATCCCGATGTGGCCGTGCTAACGGGCAGCTTGGACGGAACGGAATTGGTGGTGCTGACGGCCACCGCCAAACCCGGCGAAAAAACCGATGTGGCCGGTATCTTGCAATCGGCTTTGCCGCAAAGTGAACTCACATCGCACACGGCACAGTGGTTGGCCGATGCTTCGGGAAAGATTAAGAAAGTAAAAGACAGCCAAGGCCGGCTGTGGTGGATACGCTTTTGGCGGGAAGGAAATCAAGCGCGCCTTTTGGCTATTCGTGCGCCCGAAAAAGGTGTGGCCGGTCAAATGGCGGAATTGATTGCCGCAAGTGCCCGGCTTGTTGAACCGCAAAACAAAACGCCATGAAACAAGTGAGCGAACATTGGCAGTTGGTCTATCCCTGGTTTTTGCTCTTGCTGCTGCTGTTGCCGGTGGTTTACCTTATTTTGCGCGGGTTTCGCAACAACGACCGGCCGTGGATGCGCTATTCGTTGGCAGGCCTTGCCGCACGGGTCAAAACCTACAAAAACCGCTTGTATGACATGCTTCCTTGGCTGAGTTTGCTGGTGTTTGCTCTGGGTATCATTGCGTTGGCACGTCCGCGCACCGAAGGTGTTAGCACCCACATAAACAAAACCAAAGGTGTCGACATCGTTTTGGCCGTGGACGTGTCGGGCAGCATGCTGGCCCGCGATTTTAAGCCCAACCGCTTGGAAGCGCTTAAAAAAACAGCCATCAATTTTGTGCAAAACCGCCCCAACGACCGTATTGGCTTGGTGGTCTATGCCGGCGAGGCCTTTACCAAAGTTCCCCTGACCACCGACAAACAATTGGTGATCAAGGCCATCCGGGATTTGGATTTTTTCAAATTGTTCAACCAAATCGAACAGGGAACGGCCATAGGGATGGGATTGGCCGTGGCGGTAAACCGGCTCAAAGACAGCAAGGCCAAAAGCAAGGTGATTATCCTGATGACCGATGGCGTGAACAACACCGGCGCCATCGACCCCGACACGGCCCTGGAATTGGCCAAGCAATTCGGCATCAAGGTTTACACCATCGGTATCGGAACCAACGGAGTGGCGCCTTTTCCGATTATTTATGATAACGGCCAAATCCGTTATGCCCCCCAAAAAGTGGAAATCGACGAGAAATTGCTTCGCAAAATCGCACGCGAAACCGGAGGAAAATATTTCCGGGCCACCAGCAACCGCAAGCTGGATGAAATTTACCGCGACATCGACAAAATGGAAAAAACGGTGATCGAAGAAAAACGTTATTACAACTATACCGAATACTACCGCCCTTTGATTTGGGTGGCGTTGGTATTGATGTTGATAGGTTGGACGATTCGCCATGTGGTGCTTCGACAAATACTCTAAGGATTGATGCCTATGTTTCGCTGGGAAAAACCGGAATATCTCTACCTGCTGCTGCTCATACCCCTTTTTTGGGCGGTGTTGGTCGCCCTGCGGGCGGCGGCACGGCGGAAGCGCATACATTTTATCGATAAAAACGTGTTGGAGCGCATTTCCGAAGGACGGTCGGCCGTTAAGCCCTACGTCAAAATGCTGTGGTGGTCGTTGGCCTTGGCCTTTTTTATCATGGCGCTGGCCAATCCGCAAATGGGCACCAAGGTGGAAACCGTGCACCGTAAGGGTGCCGATATTGTGTTTACGCTGGATGTGTCGCGCAGCATGCTGGCCGAAGATGTCAAGCCCAACCGGCTGGAAAAGGCCAAGCGCATCATTTCGCAAATGATCGACCGGATGGTTTCGGACCGCACGGGCATTATCGTTTATGCCGGCGAAGCCGTTTCGGTGCTGCCCATCACCACCGACTATGCGGCGGCCAAAATGTTCCTGCAACAAATTTCGCCCGATATGGTTTCCACGCAGGGAACAGCTCTGGACGAAGCATTGCGCATATCCCAAACCTATTTCGACCGCGACGAGGCCGACAAAATCCTGATCATCCTTTCCGACGGCGAAGACCATAGCCAGGCCGCCGTGGATGCGGCCGAAGCCCTGGCCGAACAGGGTATCAAAGTGATTGCCGTGGGCATTGGCTCCGATACCGGCGCACCCATTCCCATTCGCCGCCACGGGCAACTTGTCGGCTACAAAACCGACCGGGACGGGCAGCGTGTGATTTCGCGCCGCAACAGGGAGTTGCTCTACGAAATAGCCCGCAAAACCGGCGGAATTTATGTGGACGGCAACAATACGATGGCCGCCGTGAAGCAAATTATGGATTACCTGAAAAAAATCAACCGAAAGGAATACGAGGAAAAGCGCATTACCGGCTATAAGGACCGTTTCCCTTGGATGATCGGCGCCGCGTTGTTTTTCCTGCTTCTGTGCGTGCTTACCACCGAAAAGGAAACCGCTTGGTTGCGCCGCCTGAATTTGTTTAACGAAAATGCTGCGAAAAATGAGGATTAGGTTGCTTTGCATATTGCTTTTCCTGACTGCCGGTTTGGCAGCCCAAACGCGCAAGGATACTTTGCAAACCTATGCCGGCCGTGCCTGGACGGCCCATCAAAAGCGGGATTATGCCCGGGCCGAGCAGGATTGGCGCCGTGCTTTGCACTACGGCCGTCAGGATACGGTGATTTACAATTTGGGCAGGGATTTGCAAGCCCAACAACGAAGTTTGGAAGCCTTGCAATATTATCAATATGCCGGGACGCATAGCAAAAACGACAGCATCCGTGCGCGTGCGTGGAACAATGCCGGCGATATTTATTTGCAAAACAAACAGTGGCAACAAGCCCTGGAAAGCTACAAAAACAGCTTGCGCGCCAATCCCGATGATGAGATTGTGCGCCAAAAATATGCTTATGTAAAAAAACAATTGGAAAAACAACGTAAGCAAAACAAACAGAACAAAAATCAACCGAACAAGAACAATCAAAACAATAAGAATCAAAATCAGCAGAACAAGCAGAACCAAAACCAACAGAACAAGCAAAATCAGCAGAAAAAGCAAGATCAAAATAACCGACAGAACCAACAAAACAAGCAAGACCAACAGCAAAAGAAGAATAAAGGACAAAACAAGGACAAGCAAAACAACAAGCAGAATAACAAACAAAACCAAGACCAAAAACAACGGGATAACCAAGCGCAAAACAAACAAAACCAGCAGCAAAAGAATCAAAATCGAAACGGGCAAAAGTCCGGGCAACAAAAGCAGAACCAAGAGGGCCAACCGCAAAAACGCCGTTCGAAGCTATCGCCCGAGCAAACCAAATATTTGCTCAACGCTCTGAAAAACAAGGAAAAACAAACGCTCAAAAAAATCCGTTGGCAACGCGGCCGGGGTCAGCGGCGCAAGCAGGAGAAGGATTGGTAGGAAAAATAAACGGCCTTCAATGTTTGCGATAGCAGACCGATTTCATTCCAACGGAGCGTCATTATTTTTTTCTTGGCGGCTTTGGAAACCTTCGCTTCCGGTGCCCAACGCCCGGGCCGCGCTTGTTTTCCCTCGCCACCGCGTCAGCCCTGCGGTCTGCCGCGGGCTTCGCGAGCCCTGGCGGTCTCGCTTCGCAGCTCCGGGAGCCGGCACGCTCCGCCTGCGGCTTTGCGCTTGTCTCCCTTCGCAGCTCCGCAAGCCCTTCCGGCGCCGCTTCGCTTTGCCGTTGGTCTTGCTTCGCGGGCCTCGGAACCCTTCGGTTTCCTCGGCGGCTCCGGGAGCCACCTTCGGCGTCTCCCTTCGCGTGCTTCGGAGCCACCTGCGGTGTCTCCTCGCGACCCTCGGAGCCCTGCCGCCTCGCCCGGACAATGCCTCGCCCGGCGGCGGTCTCCTCGGACATTCTTTTTGTCATTCCTGCGAAAGCGGGAATCCGGGTGCCCCGTATTGCCGTTCCTTGTCATTCCACGAATTCAGAAATCCGCCCCCTCCTGTCATTCCCGCGAAAGCGGGAATCCAGGCGCTCCGTATTGCCGTTCCTTGTCATTCCACGAATTCAGAAATCCGCCCCCTCCTGTCATTCCCGCGAAAGCGGGAATCCGGGTGCCCCGTATTGCCGTTCCTTGTCATTCCACGAATTCAGAAATCCGCCCCCTCCTGTCATTCCTGCGAAAGCGGGAATCCGGGTGCCCCGTATTGCCGTTCCTTGTCATTCCACGAATTCAGAAATCCGCCTCCTCCTGTCATTCCCGCGAAAGCGGGAATCCAGGCGCTCCGGTTTGCCTTCCTTTATCATTCCCGCAATGCGGTCTCGCCTTCAATGTTTGCAGTAGGAGAACGCAAATCGGAAATCTTAAATCGATGGTTCGATATTCAAGCGCGATTTATCGCGCGCCATAAAGCGCCAGGGATGGGAGCGGTTATGCGGCGAAGGGGATGCCGTGTTTTTTGTGCTTGCGAGCAGGCTCCGAGGAACCGAGGAGACATCGCAGCAAGCTATACAAAAACAGGCAGACCCGAGCCGCATTTGAGCGGACAGCCCGGCCGGCGCCGGAGTTCGGCACGCCAAGCGCAAGGACGCTCCGCCGGCCAAAGCGCTTGGCGTTGGCGTAGCCGCCGAACCCGAGCGCCGGGGCGCCCTAAAACACAAAATTTGCCGTATTTTTGAATGCCAAAACACAAGCGGTTGGAACAAATCATCGATTTTTTTATCGACCCTTATCGCGGGACGCCCACGCTGTATATCGTGCTTGAATTTGCGGCTGCGCTACTGGGAATACTGAGTGTTTACTACGCCAAAAAGGAAAATATACTGGTGTATCCCACGGGCATTGTGAGCACGTCGCTCTATGTGTATTTGCTGTCGCGCTGGCAAATGTATGGCGACCTGATTATCAATATTTACTACACCTTGATGAGCATCTACGGCTGGTATATGTGGGCCAAACCGGTGGATAAACAACAGCATCACCGGCCCATTACGCGCACCACGCCGCGCGAATGGCTGATGGCCGCGGGTATTTTCCTGTTTACTTCCGGCTTTGTGATTGCCGTTTATCGTTACTATGAGGTCATGCCTGCCCTGGGATTGACCGATAGCTTGGCCTATTTTTGGGAACACTTCCGCACGGGTCGCTTGGCGGATTTGAAGAAAATAACGCCTTTTTTGGACACCTTTACCACCGGTGCGGCCTTTGCGGCCATGTTGTTGATGGCCTGGAAAAAACTGGAAAACTGGCATGTGTGGATTGCCCTGAACATCGTTTCGGTGCCTTTGTATTTTATTAAGGGCTACGGATTTACGGGCATTCAATACTTTATTTTCCTGATATTGGCCTTCCAAGGACTACGCGAATGGAAAACCAAATGGAAAAACTTGCGCAAAAACCGTCCGGCATTGTAAAAATCGTTTTGTTCGGGCCCGAAAGCACGGGCAAAACCACCCTTGCCCGGGCATTGGCCGAACATTACCATACGGAATGGGTGCCCGAATATATGCGAACCTACTTGCAACGCAAGTGGGACGAACGTCGCGAAACCTGCTCGCCGGAAGATTTACTGCCCATTGCCCAAGGCCAAATGGCCGATGAAAACCGGCTTACCGCCCAAGCCAATCGCTTGCTTTTCCTGGATACCAATTTGCTGGAACTGCAAGTGTATGCCGAGGCCTACTACGGCCGGGCCGAAGCATGGTTACAGGAAGCCGCCGCAGGCACCCGTTACGATTTGTATTTCCTGACCTACATTGACACGCCCTGGGAATCCGACGACCTGCGCGACAAGCCCCATGAACGCGAGCCCATGTTTGAACGCTTTCGCAGGGCGTTGGAAAAGCGGAATTTGCCGTATATTGTCCTGCGTGGCAACAAGGAAACGCGACTGAAAAAAGCCATTCAAATAATCGACATCATGACCGATAAAAGCAATCCATTTACGGCCCGGGATTTGACGCTGTTGGACAAACGTGGTATTTCGCCCCGGGAGGCCTTGCGGCAATGGAAAGCCATTGGCGAAGGTAAGTTATTCGTATACCTCGACCGGCCGGCAGTGCCCGGCGACGGTATCGAGGTTTTGGACGCGGCGGAAATCGAAAGCTTTTCCGCCACCTTCGACCGTTTGCGCAAAGATTTGCGCGTGGTCAAGTTTGTGCCTGCATCGGGGGCGGCCACGCGTATGTTCAGGGATTGCCACCGGGTGCGAGGTTTTTTTGCCGAGAATCCCGAAGCAACCTGGGACGATATGCTGACGCATACCGGATTGGAACGCTGCAAGGATTTTGAACAGTGGGCACCGCAATTGCCTTTCTACGACGAAACGGTGGAAAAAATCCGGGCACAACATCCCGGTTATGACAAAATGAGCGGAGATCAAAAAGCAAAGCTTTTTGTGGAATATTTGCTGGGCCGGCAAGGCCTGCATTATGCCGCCACGCCCAAGGGCTTGGTGCTGTTTCACCGTTACGAAAGGGAAAAACGCACGGCTTTTGAGGAGCATTTGGTCGAGGCCGCACGAATGCATTTCGGAACGCATTTTACGGTGGCACCCGACAAGGAGGCGGATTTCCGGCGCATGGCGAAGACCTACGGAAATAATCATTTGGAAATAAGTTATTCGCATCAATCACCGGCCACCGATACCATTATGACCACAGCGGAAGGCGAACCGGTGCGCGATGACGAAGGAAATCTTGTTTTTCGTCCGGGCGGACACGGAGCGCTACTGCAAAACCTGAACATCCCCGAGGCCGACCTGTTGTTTGTCAAAAACATCGACAATGTGCAAAAAGACCCGCACAAGGAGCTAACCTACCTGTTTTACAGGGTGCTGGGCGGGCTGTTGTTGGATTGGCGTGAACGGGTGTTTGCACTCCTGCGTCAATTGGACGAAAAACCCGTAGGTGGGGATTTGGAAAAAATCGTAAAAGCGGTGCGCGGGGATTTGAAGATGCCTTTGATCGAAGGATTTGATACGCTACCGGCGTCGCAAAAACGTAAATACTTGCATTACAAACTCAACCGGCCCATGCGCGTGGCCGGAATGGTAATCAACCGGGGGGCGCCGGGCGGCGGCCCGTTTTGGGTAAAGGACAAGGACGGAAACATCGGTTTGCAAATCGTGGAAAAAGCCCAAATCGATACGGATGATCCTGGCCAAAAAGCCATTTTGGAAGCGTCCACACATTTTAATCCGGTGTTTATGGCACTGAGCGTGCGTGATTACAAGGGCCGCCGCTTCGATTTGCCGGATTTTACCGACCCGGACACGGGTTTTGTAACCGAAAAAACCTTGGATGGGCGGCCGGTGCGCGTATATGAACATCCCGGCTTGTGGAACGGTGCCATGGCCGGGTGGTTGACGCGCTTTGTGGAAGTGCCCGAGGTAACGTTTAGTCCGGTGAAAGAGTTTTACGATTTGCTTAAACCGCCGCACGTTTGATATTTTGGAAAAGCTTTTGTATTTTAGCGCAAATAAAAACAAAACATTATGGGATTATTTTCATTTATTAAAGACGCGGGCGAAAAGCTTTTCGGCCACGAAGAAGAAAAAGTGGTGGAAACCAAAAGCCCCGAGGAACTCAACCTGGAAAAAGCCAACAGGTTGAAAGACAAAATTTTCGGTTTGGGCCTGCCGGTGGATGACCTGAACATTGTGATTGTCGAAGACAAGGCCTTGGTGTTCGGGACCGTGCCCAACCAGGAAGTGCGCGAAAAAGTGATATTGGTGGTGGGCAACACCGAAGGCATTGCCGAGGTAGACGATCGCTTGGAAGTAAACGAACCGCAGCCCGAAGCACGGTTCTACACAGTGAAGAAAGGGGATTATTTGAGCAAAATAGCCAAGGAAATGTATGGCGATGCCAACAAATATATGGTCATTTTCGAGGCCAATAAACCCATGCTCAAAGATCCCGATTTGATTTATCCGGGCCAAGTTTTACGTATTCCGCCGCTGGATTAAGCAGTTCTCTGTTTACGAAAAAATTAAGCGTCCCGGTGGGGGCGCTTTTTTACTTCAAATTTTCTGTAAAATGAATTTCAATCAAAGGATGTTAATAAATGTTTACTTGTTTAATGGTGTCGTATTGAATGCATAATTCGATGGTTCTTTCTTTGACCGCTTCGCTGTCTTCATCGTTTTCTTTTGCCGGATAAATATTGATATACAAATTGAAATCGGGTTTTTTGTCAATATATTTCAACAGCGTATCGGCGGGGACATCCAATTGTCGTATCATTGATTCGTAAGTTTTGTCCACGGAAAAAGGGCCGGCGTTTATTTCGGGCGTATCAAAGGTAACAATATCATAAATCATCAGATTTTGATCGGGATAACATTCCCACAAAAAATGGAAATGCTCACCAATGAAATGACGGATAGGGCCGGATATTTCCGAATGGAATTGGTGGCCGGATTTTTGGGT
>JALWYR010000028.1 GCA_027003085.1 Flavobacteriales bacterium | reverse complement strand
TTATCATGATAACCGTGGTGTTGAGCATGATAGGCGTTTTGCTGGGACTGGTGATTACACGGGCCGAATTTTCGGTGATTATGACCATGATTGGCATCATTTCGCTGGCGGGCATTGTGGTAAACAACGCCATTGTGCTGTTGGACTACACCAACCTGACCATAGCGCGCAAAAAGGCCGAGGCCGGATTGGGCGACGAGGATAAACCGCCTCTTTCCATGGTGCGCGAATCTATTATAGAGGCCGGGAAAACCCGTTTGCGTCCGGTTTTGCTCACTGCCATCACCACCATTTTGGGCTTAATCCCGCTGGCTTTGGGTATGAATTTGGACTTTATCGGTTTGTTTGCCGAATTTAAGCCCGATTTCTATTTGGGTGGCGAAAATGTGGCCTTCTGGGGGCCTTTGGCCCGTGCGGTAATTTACGGACTGACCTTTGCCACCTTCCTAACGCTGGTGGTGGTGCCGTCGATCTACTTCATTTTCCTTAAAATGACCCGTCAAGTGGCGCGTGAACAAGTAGAAACGGGAGTGTAGGCACGAATAAACTTCAAACCGGAACGCCGGAGCGATAATCATGCTCCGGCGTTTTTTGTAAGCTCGCCAAAAAACCGTCAAACAAAAAAACCGCCCTGAAATCCGGGCGGTTTCCGTTGTAGCGGAGGCAGGACTCGAACCTGCGACCTTCGGGTTATGAGCCCGACGAGCTACCTACTGCTCTACTCCGCGGTTTTGCGATGCAAATATACGGCAAAATCTTTTACGTGTCAAGACCGGTCAAAAAATTGTTCTTGCTCATGGCGGCCTTTACGTCCGAAATAGGATTTCCAAACGCTTTCCATCCAGCAGGCAATACAAAAATCGAGCACCACTTCCGCCAAAACGGCCACCAGAAAAACCACGGCCACCACACGGGCCGCTGTCAGGGCGCCCGACCAAATGAGCAGGGCCACGCTCACCGAAAACAACATGCCCACACGTGCGGCGAATTGCTTGGTCGAAGCGTCGATTTCGCGGGGTTTTACCTGCAAATAGTCCAAAACCAAGCCCAGGGCACGGCAAAGCGGACTGTATTTGACCCCCAGCAGCACGCGAATGCTAAAATCCACCGCCACCAAATACATGGGAATTTTCCAGCCGGCCAGCAAAAACATCATCAGCAAGGCTGCCACAATGCTGCTGTAAAACTTGATCAAATAAACATTGACACGTTTATAATTTACCGGACATGCTTGTTGGTTCATAACAGATGATTTTAGGACACAAAGTTACAAAAATTATTCAAAAGTGTAATGATTGTTACTTTTTTGTTTTAAGCGCGCCGAAACCCACCTGCGGTGGTTTTCTACGCGGCTTCACAAGCCGTCGGGGCGCCGGCGGCGCCCCTTGTCTTGCTTCGCTGCTCCGGGAGCCACCTTCGGCGTCTCCCTTCGCGTGCTCGGAGCCCTGATGGTCTCCTCGCAGGCCTCGGAACCCTTCGGTTTCCTCGGCGGCTTCGAAAATCTGCGCTTCCCGGGGGCCATACGCGGGCCGCGCTTGTTTTCCTTCGCGGCTCCGGCAGCCCTGCGGTATGCCTTCGCGACTCCGCAAGCCCCTTCGGGTCTTGCTTCACGGGTCCACAAGCCTGCGGTTTTCCGGGCCAAAACCAAGGGCCGCGCCTTGTCTTGTTCCGCATGACCTACTCGATATAAAAGGTCAAACAACCAAATCAATCACCCTTCAAACTCCCGGTTAATGTAAACATACTTTGGAATATTCCGGCAATTAATAACGAAATCAAATTAACGCAAAGTTTTGAAAAACACTCAAATACACAACGCGGAATTTAAAATGATTAATAGTAAAATAAACATTATACAATGAAAAACCATCAAACCGGAAATCCCTCAAATTTACTTGCTAAACTTATAAACCGAAAAGTTGCATTTTTGTGTATTAAACCTAACGGCATAGTATTTGCACAAACCGAATGGATATAAAAAAAAGATTATGCCTATCTTTGTTATAATCCGAAAAAAAGATTTATGAAGAAAATACTTCTTTTTTTCCTTGCATTTTCTTCCTTGCATTCAGGCTTTTCGGCTACCGGAAATCCCGCCGAAAACCGCCATATGGAAGTCTATGAGGCCATGCTCAAAATGCAAGTGGCTTCCTACCGGATCGCCCGCGACAAACTTTATGAAATTTATCATCCCGATTTCGAACTGATCCAACCCGACCTGGCCGAAGCCATTACGATTTTCGAAAACAATATCACCTACTTGCATCAAGTCCTGACCGATGCCGCCTACCAGGCCGAATTGGACCGTTTGACCGATGTTTGGAACAATATGCGCTTTCATGTTCTTGATGTGTTGAATAAAAAAAACTATGCCCGTTTTTATTACGACAGCATGACCATGGACAATTTATTGGGAGTAATTTTGAATAAATACGAAGATAAATACGGATTGAACGACAAACGGCATTTGGATTTAAAAAAACAATATACCTTTTGCAAATCCGTCTATTTGACCAATATTGGTTTTTTGACGCGTAAATACAACATGGCCCGGAGTTTGCACAGCTTGTTCGACCAAAATATCGACCGGGTGGAACGGCTTTTACGCTACGCTATTCGAAACAAATATGCGCATAACCCGCGTACTTCCGAAGAAATGGCACGGTTGTTAAACGATTGGAAATATTTCCGTTACAACACATCCAACGTGCTTTTTTCGGCCGAACGCACCTTGTTTGCTACGGCCAATTCCATATATTTTCACACAAAACGCCTCGCCCAAAAACTACTGACCGAATGAAATCCCGTTTGGTATTTTTATATGTTATTTTGATTTTCACTCCCCTTGCCACACAGGCCCAATACGATGCACGGCAATTGACCGATTTGTATCGAATGACCCTGCAATCGCGCATCCTGACCGAACGCATCCTGACCGATGTGGTTTTGTTGGATAATAATATTAATACCGCTCAGTCGCGAAAAAAATTATTGAACGATCTCCACCGGTTCCAGGATTTGAGCGACCGGATTATGGGTCAAGTCCCGGAAAACGACCCCCAACTGGCCCGGTTGTTTAAAAAATGGAAGGATCGTGCCGGTCATTGGATTGCAACCATCAATGGATTTTCGGAAAACGGGGAAAATATCCGGGATATTTATAAACTGACAAAAGCAGTAAATTCCTCATTTGAATCTCTCAAAGCACATTTGGAATTGTTATTGGGTTTCACAAATGAAAATCTGGATAACTTTTCGCGCCTGCTCGATATTTACATTGATACCGAACGAAGTTTTTCCTCCTATGTCCTTCGACGTTCGGACAAAGAAACGGCCTACGAAAAGAACTATAAGGATGCATCCGGAAAATGGAATACGCCTATTAATGCCCTTCTTAAACTTCGCAAGCAGGTTGGTCAAAAAGCCGATTTACGCCGGCAAATGAACCTCCTCCTGTCGGACTTGCTCTTTTTCAAGCAGGCCGAAGAACGCAACTACGACCCCCTAATGATTTACACACCTTTTCTTAAATTTGACGCTAAATACGACAGGCTTTTCGAGCTGATCTTTAAAACGAGCCAATGGATATAAGACGATTTACCGGATTTTGGACGATAATGATGCTTGTGCTTTCTCTTCAAGCACAGCAGTCCGGTATATCGGATGCGGAAGCCGCTACATATATGAATAATATGAGTTTGCATGCCATCGATGCGGCCACACACTATTTTTATTATATGCAGGGCGTGGATCCCTTGGGTGCCTCCCGACGTTTGGATAACAGTTTGGCTTTGGCCGAACACGATTTAATTGCATTGGAACACTATGCCGTAAAACATCCCGAATATTTGCAGCAATGGAAAAAAATATCAGGTTATTGGTATAATATCCGTAACCGCTGTGTGCATTCGCCGGCACCCAAAACCGGACAACGTATCTTTGAACATCTCAACAACATGAAACGCCTATTGGTTGAATGGCAAAATCAATTGGACAAAGATTCGAAGGCCGATCCTTTGGACGACTTCCGCTATCGAACACGTTTTGTTGCATTGTTATTTGCCCTCAAACAAAAATATTCCGGTTCGCTTTATACCAAATGGTTGGATGTGGAATTGGAATCCTATAAAACCGCAATTCAGCATTTACCCGAAATCCTTACAAACCGTTCGGTCAAATCTTCGGAACAAGAACGTTTTTTCCGCATCCTCAACGACTATGTGGCGGCACTCTCTTCAACCAAAACCGACCCGCAGAAAGTCTATCAACTTTCCGAAACCATATTACACCGCATCGAATCCTATTGATTGTTTTGCGGTTCGGTATAATAAATACGCAATTCCACCGGATGATCGGCTGCCAGGTTTCCTTTGAGCACCGTTCCAAAAGGTGTGCTGGCATCCGGATCTTTCAGTTGATTGATGGCGCTAAGAAATCCGCTCAGGTCGTTGGTAACACGAACGCCCAAACGTACATTGACCGAATCCTTGCGTAAAATTTCTTTGACCGTACGCGTTATGTTGATGTTATAATATTTCTGATGTGTAACCGAATCTTCGTGCAAGGTTCCGTCGTAAACTTCCAAAACTTTGGTCATGTCCAGGGTTTGTCCGTTTTCCAATTGTAGATTCAAATCGGAAACGGGTTGTCGGTAATCGTATTTGTAAAGAAACAACATTTTAGGATGCTGTGCATCGGGCACGTCTTGCATTTCGGTTTCGTCCACATAAAAACGAAGATTGGCCTGATTGATAATCCAATCGTTATTTCTTAATTCATAAAGCTCTTGGGGGCCGAAAAGTTGAAGCATCCCCATACTACCTGCATCGCCTTTGAGATAAACTTTTTCTTGCCCGGTCTGCGGGTCGGCCGAGGTGATGGCTTGCCGGACACCCGAATAAAAGTCGTTACGATATACATTCACCTTCATTCGACCGAACAACAGGATTTTTTCGTATCCGTGATCAACATAGTCATCCGAAGGGTCATCTTGTGTGCCGTTATTGTTGACAAACGAATATCGATAGGCTAAAATCAAATATACTTTTGCGCCGTCCAGAAGCATCATTCCACCTGCCGAACCCACGGCTTCGGTATGGATATATAAACCGCGAAAATAGGTCTCGAACAAATTTTGGTCGGTCAGTTGCGGCTGACCGGCTTTATCAAAAATCTTATGCCGGAAAAAGGTAGTGTCCAGATTGATGTAAAACTGCGGCCCTATCGTGTCCTTGCGCAAGCCCGTTTTTACTTCTTCGGGAATATCCAGCTCGTCGTCAATGGCAATGTTGAGCGGAATGGTGTCTACAAAAAAGGCCAAATCGGGAACAAATTGGTTGTTTTGATACAATAAATCCGTATTATGCTGCATAAAATTAAAATCGGAATAATATTGCCTGTTCGTCGTAAAACCCGTATTCGGGTCATAGGGGAAAAGATAGTAATTGTTATAGTAGGCCTCTAATTTTATAGGCCCCGAACCGAATACGCTGTCCACTTTGTAAACGGGAAGATCGTCGGTGCTTTGCTCCTCATCTTTTTTTGAAAAAAAAGGAATGCGCAATTGCACATACAGAATGGAATCGGCGTTCATAAAATGCTCGCTCGAAAAACCTTCGGAGGTTTTGAAAGTAATTTTTACATCCGCCTCGGTTTTTCCGAAAGCCGGGTGTTTGTAAACTCCAATGGCCACAAGCGATTGGCCCACGGCCTTGACCCTGTCAACGGGATGGCTGTAAAATTTGATGTTGGGTGCCGAATACATTTCGAACCTATAAAAAGACGGGTTGGTTAAATCGGCACCAACCTCGCTGAATTCTTTTTTGCAGGCCGTCAATGCTACGGCGGCTGTCAAAAACAATATGAAGCGTTTAATCATTGTGTCCCAGGGTTTGAAATTGTTTCATAATTTCGCCAAAGATACGCGGATTTTCTTGAAGCATCGACAGGTTTACCTTGCCTTTGAGTTGGGTGCCACTATCGAAGATTTTTTTCAATTCGGGCTCCAAATCTTCTTCACCGTTGATCAACAAATCGGCATATTGCGAAGCTCCCTTGAAAAGGTTAATCCGTTCGGAAGGTAAATAATATTGGTATTCTTCGGGCAAAATATCGTCAAAAATGAATTTTTTCTCGGGATCAACGGGCAATTCTCCCTCGTAGGGCTCGTCATTGACCAAAATATGAACGGTTTCGGTATGCGAAAGCAAGGGCTCGTCCTTGTAATAGGTTTTTAAATACAAAGGCAAAAACGATGTAAACCAGCCCAAATTGATTACATAATCGGCATTCCAATTGAGTTTTTTGGCCGTTTCAACCGTGCTTTTGGCAAAAAAGAGCATAAAATCGGTCAGGTCGGGACGTAAATTTCCGTTTTCGTCCTTCCATATCATTTTTCCGTGAAAATTTTCCAAGCTGTCAATAAAATATACCTGCATTCGCTCTTTGGGAATCGACGACACTTTGATGGTCAAAGGAATATCTTCATCGTCCACCACAATGTTTACTCCCGATAACCGGATAACTTCGTGTAGTTGAAGTTTGCGCTCGTTGATTACACCGAATTTGGGCATAAACATACGAACCTGTGCCCCTGCCATGTGCAGGCTTTTGGCCAACCGGAAAGCCAATTCCATATAAGGATAATTATCAAGATACGGCACAAAGCCCGTGGATGCAATAAGAAACCTGCGATCCTTCATGGATTAAGAGAATTTTGAATAAACAAATTTACAAAAAATAGCCCGAACGGGCAATATTGACATCTTTCGGGAATGTGCTCACCGGATAAATTTATCGCAAATTTTTATGATACGCTCCGTAGCCCCGGCCTGTTCCCTTACATACTTCCGGCCCTTGGCTCCACTTTGGCGCCGGAAATCATCATCCTGTAATTTTTCGAAAATCCGCTTCCACCCATCGGCATTTTGAACCGAAAAAGCTCCGCCTAAGTCCAACAAATCGCGTGCTTCGCGGAATTTTCCATACTTGGGCCCGAACACCACCGGCAACCCGTAAACCGCCGCTTCCAAAATATTGTGAATCCCCCGCCCGAAGCCACCGCCCACATAAGCCGCATCGCCCGTGCGATAAACGTATTTGAGCAAACCCTTCACGTCGCCTATCAGGATATTTTTCGCACCGTCCTCCTCCTTGTAACCGGAATACCGTGCGGCCTTATTTCCGCATTTGTTCATCAAGCGCCCGATGTGCACCGGCCCGGGTTCGTGCGGAACGATAAACAATTTCCACCCCTCGGGTTTGTGATGCTGCCAATAATCCAGCAGCAAATCCTCGTCGGCGGGCCAAGTGCTTCCGGCCACCAGCAGTTTTGCATCGCCCTTGAAATGCCGCACCACCGGAAAATCCGCCGGCTGGGCAGCCACTTCCAGCACGCGGTCGAAACGCGTGTCGCCCGTGATGCTCACATTGCGGAAACCGTATTTTTCCAACAATACCGCCGAGGCTTGGTCTTGCACCATAAAACGGGTAAAATGCCGCAAGCTCCTGCGCAAAAATCCGTAGCGCAACACCGCTTGCCCGGGCCGGAATATACCCGAAACAAGGAACAAAGGTATCCGGTTTCGGCCCAATGCGTCCAACAAATTGGGCCAAAATTCGTATTTGACCATCAGCACCGCCCGCGGACGCAGTCGTTCCACCAAGCGGCGGGCATTGCGCGGCGTGTCCACGGGCAAGTAAAACACGGCATCGGCCGGCACTTTGTTTTTCCGGCTTTCGTAGACCGAGGGCGAAAAAAAACTCACCACCACCGGAACCTGTGGCATTTGTTTGCGTAGTGCTTGCAGCACGGGTAAGGCCTGTTCGTATTCGCCTGCCGATGCGGCATGGATCCATACGGCGCCTTGCGGGATGTTCATCGATTGCCACTTTTTCCAAAAAGCCCGGCGGCCGCGGAAAAAGGCACCGGTTTTACCGGGCAACCGGGCCAAAAGCGGTGTTAAGCCGTCCACGGCATAGGTCAGCGCCGTGTATGATAGTCGTAGCGGATGCATCAAAACAGGTTTTTCAGTTCGGTCAAATGCCGCACGGTGGGTGCAATGGTTTCGGGTATGTTGTAGCGGCCGTCCGGGTCGAAGAGCACGGCCCGGAGCCCCAGGTTGAGCGCACCCACCACATCGCTTTTGAAATTGTCGCCAATCATCACGCTTTGGTGCGGAAAGGCACCCGCTTTTTGCAAGGCGTGCCGGAACACGTCCGGATGCGGTTTGAGGCGGCCGGTTTCTTCGCTCAAAGTTATGCTCTCGAAATATTCCTTCAATCCCGAAGCTTCGATTTTGGGCAATTGCACTTCGGCAAAGCC
>JALWYR010000027.1 GCA_027003085.1 Flavobacteriales bacterium | reverse complement strand
AGATATTATGATCCAAATCATGAACCAACACCCTTTAACACTTATCAAAAAGCTAAATGAAAAAATTGGATAAATAAAATTTGGAAAATAACACAGTTCATTCCGACGGAGCCGCACAGCGGCGACGAGGAATCTCTTCACGGGCCGGACAATAGGAACGTAATACTCCGCCTTGGATGAAACATCCGTGTCGAGATTTCTCAGTCGCGCCCTTCGGGCGCTCCATTGAAATGCAAGTCTCCTTCAATTTTTTCAGTAGCGAACAATCATAAACCCGGATGTTTCAACCAAGGATGGATGTTTCATTGTGGACGCGCGATTTATCGCGCGCACCTTATTATCGCGCCAGGGATGGGAGCGGTTATGCGGCGATGTGGCGCCGCCGGCCTGCCGCAGCAGGGTGACTGACAGCGGAAAGCCGCACTGCTGCGTATGCAGGCCAAGAGTGGGACGAGCCGCATTTGAGCGGACAGCCCGGCGGGCGCGGCCAGGCGTTGCAGCAAGCATAAAATATACACACCAAGTTTTGTTCTTTTTGCCGATAACGGCATTGGCAACCCTCGCCATAGCTACGGCTATGCCTTCGGATTGCCGGCTTTGTTCTCGACAAAAACAACTGCAACTTTTCCGACATTTTACGCTTGCTGCAACGCCGTGAGGAACAGCCGGCGTGAGCGTGCTCCGCCATCGCGAAACGACGGCTGAGGCGCCGCCGCGGCGCGCAGCAGCGCGCCGGGCGGATGGCCGGGCGGCCATAATTCCGTTTCAATGTCCGGCCATCCGCAGCGGGCATCTGCCCGCCGGCGGCGCCCCGAACGCCGGCGCCCGGGCGCCCTGAAAATAATGGAAAATCTTACTCACTCCACCCGCCCGGGATTGTTTTTGATAAAACTTTTCCAACCCGAATACTTCACCTTGCCCTTGTGGTTATTGAGGTTATAAAAATGGCACAAAGCCACGGCCAGGGCGTCGGATGCATCCATGCGGTCGGGCAGGTGGCGGATGTTCATCAATGTGCGCACCATACCGGCCACTTGTTCCTTGGATGCGTTTCCGTTGCCCGTAACGGCCATTTTGACCTTTTTAGGGCTATATTCGATGACCGGAATATCCTTGGACAAAGCCGCAGCCATGACAACGCCCTGTGCCCGGCCCAGTTTGAGCATCGATTGGACGTTTTTGCCGTAGAAAGGCGCTTCCAAGGCAATTTCATCGGGCAAATAGCGTTCGATGAGTTGCCGGCTTCGTTCGTAAATTTTTTTCAGGCGCAAAGCGTGATTGTCGTATTTACTCAGCATCAAATGGTCCATCAGCACCAGCCGGGGTTTTCCGGCCGTTACCCGTATGATGCCGAAACCCATTACAATGGTGCCGGGGTCCACGCCCATAATAATCCAATCGTCCGCTTTTTTTTTCGTATTTTGCATTTTCGCCCGATACGCCGTTTGTATGGCTAAAAATACGATAATTCCGTTAAACCGTCTTTATGCACGCCTTCGGCGTGCGGCGCCTTATGCGGCCGGTGCTTTGGGAATGATTTACTTGGTCATCCATGGCCGGGATGCGGCAAACCAATGGCCGCATTTGGCCGGTTTGCTTCGTCCGTCCGACCCGTGGCTTTGGATAGTAAGCTTATTGCTTGCCGCAGGCAATTGGCTTTTACGTATTGCGCAGTGGAAAACGGCGGCGGAATATTATCATCCCTTGGGTTGGAAGGATGCGGCTTGCCAGCAGTTGAAAAGTTTTGCATGGTCGGCCTTTACGCCGGCATCGGGTGGCGAATGGCCGGGCAAACGGTGGTTCTACCGTAATCCGCGCGGCATTTTACGTGCTGTGAGTCATCAGCAATTTGTTCAAATGGGTGTAACCCTGGCGGCGGGGATTGTTGCCCTGCAACCCGCTTGGTGGTTATGGGGCTCGGTGGCCGGCGTCCCGTTGGTTCTTCGTATTCGTCAAGTTACGGCCCGTAAAGTCAGGTATTGGCTACACTTGACCGCTTTGGCGCTGCTGAGGTATTTGATTTTTGCCGGCATGTTGGTTTGGCTGCTACACCGTTTGCATCCGCACTTGCCGGTGGCTGCCGTGGCACCGAAGGTGGCTTTATACTATCTTTGGTCGTCGCTTGTTCCCTTGGCTTTCGTTTGGGATTTGCCCGTTAAGGGAAGCGTAGGGCTTTGGCAATTCGGCTCATTGGGCTATTCGGCCGTGGAAGTGGCGGCCGTGGTGCTGTGGATGTGGATTTGGAACACCTTGTTGCCCGTGACGGCCGGACAGGTTTTGCTTTGGACACGTAAAAACTGTGGCTATGTTTAAGCTTATCGTCCTTTTGTGGTTGATTGCGGTGTTGATCTACGGTCTAAAACTCAATGAACTACGGCTTTGTAGGTGGCCGGATTCCACATCCGGGGGGCCGGCGGAAAAAATTTCGCTCAGTGTTATTATTCCTTTTCGTAACGAAGCTCTTAATTTGCCTTTGCTACTGCAATCGTTAAAGCGGGCCCTTCCCGTGGATTATCCTGTTGAACTCATCGGGGTGGATGATTTTTCGCAGGATGATTCGGTCAATGTATTCCGTCAATATGCCCGGGGATTGGATTTCCGGCTGCTGGAATCGAGTCCCGAAAGTGCTTCGCCCAAAAGGGATGCCCAAAGCCGGGGCATAGCCGAAGCCCGGGGTGATTGGATTTTGTTGTTGGATGCCGATACGCAGGTTCCGAAGGGCTATTTTCAGGCATTAAAGCGGGAACTTCTGAGCCGGCCTGTGGCCACCTTTCGTCCCGGTCCTGTGGTTTTGGATGCTGACGGAGGCGGATTTTGGCCCCGATGGCAGCAATACGAAAACCTGTGGTTGCAATCGCTGACGCATTTTTCGGCCCGTTGCGGCAATGCGTTGATGGCCAATGGTGCTCATTTGGTTTTCCGCAAGGACAGGTTTATGGCCCTGGGCGGTTTTTCGGATGCGCCTGCTGTGGCCGGTGGCGACGATATGTATTTGCTGTTGGCTTGGAAACGCCGGTTTCCCGGTGAAATCCTTCCGCTGGATTTGCAACCGGAGCTTATGGTGCATACCCGTGCCGTTTCGGGTTTCGGATCACTTCTTCGTCAGCGGTTGCGGTGGGCACGAAAGAGCCGCCGGTTGAACGATGCCCGGATTCGCCGTTGGGCCTTGTGGCAATCATTGGTGTTTACGGGCTTTTTTGCGAGCATCGTGTCGCCGCATTATTGGATAATGATTAATTTGATGTGGATGAGTGCCGAATACGCTCTTACCGAAGCATTTCGCCGGAAATCCGCATACCGGATGTGCTGGGTGCGTGAACTGATTTATCATTTTATCCGTCCGGTGGTGTATTTAATAGTTTTCATCGGTGTTTGGCTGCCTGTTCCCGTTCGTTGGAAGGGGCGAAGGTTTGCCATGTGATTTTGCGGAATCCGGGTAACATTCACCGGAATATGCAAAGAGTGAATACTTAATGATTTTTTTGTTTTTTGGCTTCGCGAGCCCCGGCGGTCTCGCTTCGCGGCTCGGGAAACCCGCGCTTGCAAAGGCCAACGCCCGGGCCGCGCTTGTTTTCCCTCGCTGCTCCACAAGCCTTCGGCTTCCGCTAACCCTGGCGAAGGCCGCGCCTTGTCTTGTTTCGCGGCTTCGCAAGCCCCGGCGGTCTTGCTTCGCAGCTCCGGGAGCCTGCACGCCTGGCCTGCGGCCCGGCGTTTGTCTCCCTTCGCATGCTGCGGAGCCGCTTTGCGTCTCCTTGCTTGTCGCCGGGCCGGCTGCGCCGTCACGGCTTTTTACCGGCGAGCCGGCTGCGCCGTCTCGCCTTGGCCACGCGGAGCCCTGCCGCCTCGCTCGGACTTTCGCCTCGCTCGGCGGCGGTCTCCGCGGGAATTCTTTTTGTTATTCCCGCAAAATCGTGAACCCGCCCCCCATATGTCATTCCCGCGAAGGCGGGAATCCAGGGGTTCCGTATTGACTCCGTTTGTCCTGCCTGCAAAGTCGATGAATCCGGCCCCACCTGTCATTCCCGTACCCGCCTGCGCGGGCACAGGCTCCGGCGGGAATCCGGGCGCTCCGGTTTGTCTTCCTTTGTCGTTCCCGCAATACGGTTCCGCCTTTTCGCTGTGGAAAGCCGGGCCGACTTGCGTACGCTATGTCACGGTCTTCGTTGACGGATTAATACAACATATTCCAAGCGCAAAACATACAGAAAAATGGATCGACTTTCCGGTATCGCGTTGCAAACAATCTCCCGCTTGGGAGGCAATGCTAACGTTCGTCTTTTAATTGTTGTATCATTTTTCTCAGTTCTTGCAATTCCCGGTTTTGGTGCTGTAATTGTTCCAGTAAATTTTTGTTTTGTTGTTTTAGTTGTTCGATTTCTTGTTGTTGATGTTCGATATTCTCTTGTTGTTCCTGTACGGCTTTGACCAGGGGCACGACGAACTCCGCATAAGCCAAGGAATAGGTATCTTTATCATTTTCGGGAGCATGTACGCCGTCAAAGTCAAATCCGCATGCTTGTGCGGCGGCTTCCACTTCCTGTGCAATAAACCCGGTATGATAGACCTGTTGCAAAGTAGCCCTTTCCTCCGGATCCATTTGCTCATCTTTGATACCCAGATGGGCATCCAAACCGTCCAAATCCCAAGTATAAGATACCGGACGCAGGCGTTTGATAAAGTCCAGTCCCGGAATATTCTCTGTTACATTGCGTTTGAATCTACCGTCCGAAGTATTGTACCAGGCAGAATGCCCGCCTATCCAGGTGATATTCGCATCCCCCAACCTTACCCTGTTGCTTCCCGTAATGATACTGTTGTATCCGATAGCCGTAGAGTTGTGATAATCACCGGAATAAAAAGCATAATAACCCAAGGCGGTATTGCGGTATCCCGTGGTATTGGAATACAAGGCGTATCTGCCGACGGCGGTATTTCGATGACCCGAGGTGTTGGAGTACAAGGCGAGATGCCCGGTGGCGGTGTTGTAAAAACCGGTATTATTGGAAAAAAGGGCTTTGGAACCGAGGGCGGTATTATATTTTGCTTCGTTTGCTCCCGTTACGCCCGTACCGTTGTTGTACAGGGCCGAGTCCCCTACGGCAACGAGATTACTCCTGTCGGTGTTACTAAACAATGCCCTTGCACCCATGGCTACATTGGAATAACCGGTGGTGTTGGAATAAAGCGCAAGGTTTCCATAGGCTGTATTATTATCTCCCGAGGTGTTGGAATAAAGTGCCCTGTGTCCGTTGGCTGTATTATTATTTCCCGTGGTGTTGGAAGCTAGTGCACCATCTCCATCGGCTGTATTATAATCACCTGATGTGTTGGAATAAAGTGCCCGGTATCCGTTAGCGGTATTGTTATATCCAGTGGTATTGGAATAAAGTGCATCATTTCCGGTGGCGGTATTTTGAAAACCTAGGGTGTTGGAAAAGAGCGATCCGCTTCCGCTGGCGGTATTGGAATTTCCTAAGGTATTGGAGTATAATGCTTGGTTTCCAAATGCAGTGTTGGAATTAGCCGATGTATTGGAATATAATGCCTGATACCCGCCTGCTGTATTGTATGCCCCCCTGGTGTTGGAAGCAAGAGCTCGGTCTCCGCTGGCTGTATTGTAATTTCCTGTGGTGTTGGAATATAATGCCTGGTTTCCAAATGCAGTGTTGGAATTAGCTGACCTATTGGAATATAATGCTTGATACCCGCCTGCCGTATTGTACGAACCTGAGGTGTTAGAATACAATCCTTTCGAACCGATAGCCATGTTATTTATACCCTCATTACGATACATAGCCGAATCTCCGATAGCGACGAGATTACTCCTTGTGGTATTAAGGCGCAAAGCGTTTACTCCAATGGCAACATTGGAATAACCGGTTGTGTTGAAAAAAAGTGCACCGGCTCCGCCAGCTGTATTGTAATCTCCTGTGGTGTTGGAAGAAAGAGCACCGGCTCCGCCAGCTGTATTGTAATCTCCTGTGGTGTTGGAATAAAGTGCCCTATATCCGCTGGCAGTATTGTAATCTCCTGTGGTGTTGGAATAAAGTGCCCTATATCCGCTGGCAGTATTGTAATCTCCTGTGGTGTTGGAATATAAAGCATTATATCCGCTGGCGGTATTGTTATTTCCTGTGGTATTGAAATAAAGTGCATCATTTCCTGTGGCGGTGTTGAGGTTTCCCGTTGTATTATGAAATAATGCACCTGAACCGGCAGCGGTATTGTTATCACCTTCTGTATTATTATATAATGCTGAGTTCCCGGTGGCGGTATTGAAATTTCCGGTGGTGTTGGAAAATAAAGCATTATTTCCTATGGCGGTATTTATATTTCCTGTTGTGTTATGAAATAAAGCATTTGACCCGGCGGCGGTATTGTTAATACCTTCTGTATTATTATATAATGCTGAATTTCCGGCGGCAGTATTGTAACTTCCTGTGGTGTTAGAATATAGTGCTTGATATCCCAAACCTACATTCCGGTTATCACTTTGATCATCCAATACACCGGCACCCGCACCAATGAATACGGATGAACCGTCGTTAGTACCATCGTTGTCGGATTTGGCATCCGAGAGGTCGTCCAGTTTGATGGCTCCGGGTGTTAGGCCACCTGCTTCGCCGGCATATTTGGCAAAAGGCACATACTTGAATTCCGTTGTTCCGAAATCTTGATAACCACCGCCGGTGTCCAATTCCGTTTGAAGGAAATATTCGCCGGCGCTCCAATCAATATTTGCAAAATCGCCCGACACTAGCGTACCTTCGCCAATTACAAAAATCACAATACCGTTGGCATCGGTGGTTCCGGTATGGGTTTCGCTGTAAACGACCGTGCTGCTTGCATCAATAATACTGAATCGCATATTAATGTTATGGTTTGAAAGCGTGGTACCGTTTTCGGAAATCAGCGCTTTGTAGTTGAATCCGTTTTGGGCATATGCCCACGTGACGGAAATCAAAAAGGCGATGGTTAAAATAACTTTTTTCATGTCATTGTATTTAAGGGTTTAAAGATTTTTATAAACATAGTAAATTCTCCGCAATATTCCATCGTATATTTTTATTTTTCAACAAAATGGGACATTTTATCTTTGAAAGTATGAAAAAAATCACCCTTTTTGCATAGCATTTTTTCGATTGGATGAGAAAAACAACTCCGTCCGGGCACGAATGATTAATAAAATGTGCCGAAATTATTTCCAAAAAGAATATTGATGGCCGGAAAACAATATAATCCTCAACGTTATATTCCTTTGCCCGGTTCCTTCGACGTCTTTTTACATTGTGAATATCATTAACCTGATAAAACCCGCGCCAGGGATGGGAGCGGTTATGCGGCGCAGTGGATGCCGTGTTTTTTGTGCTTGCGAGCAGGCTCCGCAGCTCCGACAAGGAGACATCGCAGCAAGCTATACAAAAACAGGCAGACACAAGCCGCATTTGAGCGGACAGCCCGACGGCGCCACGTGAACGCCGGCGGGTGCGAAAGCGCTCCGTCGTCTTGAAGCAACCGTTGATGCGTGAACGTGTGCGGCGGGGCGCCCAAAAAAATTTCTCGCATCATCCCGCGCAGAGATTTATCAAAATTTTATATCTTTGCCCTGTAATCACCGGCAATTCATTTGTTGGTGGTTGTTTTTTTATCCATATTCAAAACCGGAAACTATGGGCAAAATCGCTTATTATACCAAGGAAGGGCTGGAACAGTTGAAACAAAAATTGCAAGCCCTGCACGAAGAAAAACATCAGGTGGCGCAACGCATTGCCGAGGCACGCGAACTGGGCGACCTGTCGGAAAACGCCGAATATCACGCCGCGCGCGAAAAACTGGCTTTGGTGGAGCGCAAAATCGCCGGTGTGCAGGAAATGCTTTTCAACGCCCGGCTCATCGACGAGTCGGAATTGGACAATAGCCGCGTTATGTTGCTCTCGAAGGTCAAGGTGAAAAACCTGGACACGGGCGCAGAGTTGGAATACACTTTGGTGTCGCCCGGCGAAGCGGATTTTTTGAAAGGGAAAATTTCGGTGGAGTCGCCTGTGGGCAAAGGTCTGCTACAAAAACAAGTGGGTGAAGTGGCCGAGATTCAGGTTCCCGCCGGACTTTTACGCTTGGAAATTTTGGAAATTTCGCGTTGAGAATTTTATTTCGGAATAATGAAGGCGGCCTTCCGTTATGTGGAGGCCGCCTTTGTTTTGAAAGCGCAAACAAAGATTATTTTCCCGGGCATTGGGCGGCCACGGCCGGGTCGATGTTTTTGTGGCCGTAGTTGCGGTCGAAGGCCTCGGCAAATTGACGGGCCAATTTGAGGGCCGTTTGCCGGTAGGCCTCTTTGTCGTCCCAAGTGTTGACGGGGAACAAAA
>JALWYR010000026.1 GCA_027003085.1 Flavobacteriales bacterium | reverse complement strand
GCGCCTTTGCCCGAACTGCCCGACGAATAGCTGAGCATGGCCACGCGCGGATTGATACCGAAGGTTTTGGCCGCATCGGCGGTTTGGATGGCTATTTCGGCCAATTGCTCCGCATCGGGATTGGGCACAATGGCGCAGTCGGCAAAGGCCGACACGCGGTCGGGCAAGGCCATAAAGAAGGTGGAGGTTACAAAATGCCGGCCCGGCTTGGTTTTGATTAGTTGCAAGGCGGGTTTGATGGTGTGGGCCGTAGTGTGTACGGCGCCCGAAACCATACCGTCGGCATCGCCTTCGCGCACCATCATGGTGCCAAAGTAGGCACCGTCGGTGGCCAAATCGTGGGCCATGGCTTCGTTGATGCCCTTGTGCTTGCGGAGTTCATAGATTTTACGGGCATATTTTTCGGTCAGTTCCGAGGTTTCGGGGTCGATGATTTTCACCTTATCCCAATCCAAGCGGATACCATGGGCACGGGCGGTTTCTTTGATGGCCCCGGGTTTGCCCAAAAGAATAATATCGGCCAAATCGCGTTCCAATACCTTGCAAGCGGCACGCAACACGCGCGGTTCGGTGGCCTCGGGCAGCACGATACGCATTTTTTTGCGTCCGGCCAATTCTTCCAAATTATACAGGAATGCTCCCGGCGTGATGCGGTCGGTTTTGAAACGCACCAATTTGTCCAAAATCACCCGCGAATCCACGTGTTTTTTGAACAAGCGGATGGCGCGTAGAATTTTTTTGGTATCGCCCGGGTTGATTTGCACTTTCATATTTTTGATTCGGGTGGCCACTTCGTAGGTTTGGGGCTTGACGCTGAGCACGGGCACATGGGTGTTTACGCCCTCGATGAGTTTCAATACCGGCTTGGCGGGTTTAAGTCCGCCCGAAAGCACAATACCCGAAATGGACGGATAGTTAAAAGATTTGTCGGCTTGCAAAGCCGCTAATATCAAATCATGCCGGTCGCCCGGGGTAATGACCAGGGTTTTGTCTTTGATAAACTTCAAAAAATGACGCATTTGCATGGCCCCCACAGCCACTTGCCGAATGTCACGGCCCAGTTGGTTTTCGCCTGTTAGTATTTCGGCATCAAAGGTGCGGATGATGTCATACATACTGGGGTGCGACAATAGTTCGTCGCGCGGAATGGCCGCCACATAGGTATCGGGTTTAACGATTTTTTTAAGCCGTTTGATAACGGCGGGAATGTTTTTGGGCAGAACTTTGTTGGCAATCAAAGCAATAACCTTAACGTCTTTTTCCTCGAAACCGTCGTAGGCCAATTGCACATTGCCTGCAAATTCCTCCATGGTTTTTCCGATGCCGCTGCCTACAATCAATGCAGGTACCGACAGGTTGGAGGCGATTTTGATGTTAATTTCAAACTCGATCATCGAAGTCTCACCACTGAAATCACTGCCTTCGACCAGAATAAAATCGTGGGTTTTTTCCAGTTGACGATATTTTCGAATAATAGTTTCCAGGATTTTGTCTTCCTGATTATTATTGAGCAATTGCACCACTTGGGTGCGTGTCAAAGCAAAGGCATCTTCATATTTTTGATTCAATTTAAAATGTTCCAACATGGTGGAAATATGATTATCCCGTATATCGCCCGGAATGATGGGCCGGAAATAGGCTACTTTGGTGGTTCGCGAAAGCAATTCGTTCATCAATCCCAAACTGACCACCGATTTACCGCCGTTGGGCTCGATGGTCGTAATATACAATCCTTTGCTCATTTTAAATAAATTTAATGGGTATCTGCGTCCAAATAATCGGGTATGCCGTCGCCGTCGGTATCATCGTCGGTAGGGTCACCGTTACCGTTGGGGTCTTCGTCTTTGGTGGGTAAATGATCACCATCGTCGTCGGGATCTTTAAAGTTTGGAGGGTTTGTTATTGAGTTATCGTCGTCGGACTTATCGGTATTATCATCATAGGGGTTGCCGTTGCCATTAAGATCTTCCAACACATTGGGAACATGATCCTGATCGAAATCGGTATTGACAAATAAAGCATGCAATTGAACAATGACCGGAGTGTAAGCGGGGATATAATCATCATTGCTTACCGAAATGGATCTTTCAAACTGCGCCAAACCCGAGGGCAAAAATACCACGGCATTGCCAAAGTCCGAAAACGAAACCGTTCCGTCGTTGTTTTCATGGTAAGTCCCGGAATTCAGTTGGTCGATAACCGGACGTAAACCCACCATTTTGGTTCCCTTGATAATGGATAAATAAACAGACATCCAATCGGGATGTTGGTGATCATTATAAACGTATTGTTTTCCCGTAATATCCCACAAGGTGTAGCTGTACAAAATAAAATCACAAGTGGTAATGGAGTCTCCGGAACCTTGATTTAATTTTAGGTAATATACCGTATAATCCAACCCCTCATAGGCAGTATCGGGAACAATAATGCTATCCACCACATCAATCAAACGGGTTTGACCGGGCGCAGCTTCCGAAAAATGAATGTTTTGTTCGTAATCCACAATATAGGTGTGTGTGCGCAAGAAGTTAAAAATGCTGTCTTTTTCGTGTTGCAAATATTGTTCTTTGCGGTCACGTGGCTGATATTCTTCGTCATTATTTTCTTTCTTACAGTTCGAAGCGGTCAGCAACAAAAAGAAAACAACCAATATGTACGGGAAAAACCAAAGTCGTTTCATGGAATATTTTTTACGGGTGCAAGTTAGCAATTTTGCCTAATTTTATAGCAAAAATAATGCCGGTTTTATGCGGATTGACAAATATTTGTGGGCCATTCGTTATTTCAAAACGCGCAGCCAAGCCGCCGAGGCTTGTAAAAAGCATCATGTACGGGTCAATGGCACTACGGCCAAACCGGCCAAAGAGGTTTTCCCGGGCGATAAAATAACGCTACGCAAAAACCAAGTGGAATACCGATTGGAAGTACTGAACCTGCCATCCAATCGCATTGGTGCAAAATTAGTTCCGCTCTACGTCAAAGACACCACACCGCCCGAGGCCTTTCGCCATGTGGAATTGGCACGCAGGGCCCGGTTATATTACCGGAAAAAAGGTACGGGCCGGCCCACGAAAAAAGACCGGCGCAGTTTGGAGAATTTTTTGGAGGAGGATTGGGACGATTGGGATTTTGATGACTAAAAAAACCGGGATATAAATATGCCTGCATTTAGTCCGTGTTACACGGGAAGACCGGGGCCGCCAAAAAATTTTATGTTGTCCTTGACAACATACTGAGATAGCTAATGCAGCCAATGTGATATCGGGGTTTATTATTTGCCCATGATACCCATGTTCTTTAACAGTGAATACCCGCATGAATTTTACAAACGTAAAATTCGAACGAAATTGTATCCTCCGCCTGGCCAGGTAGAAATCAAAAGCTTTGCCGGGAAGAATTTTTAATTTCTTCTTCAAAATCGCGCAATTGTTCCACCAACAGGTCAGATATCTCTCCTAGTTTTTTCATCAATTCCTCCATTTGTTTCTGACGTTTGTTTTTATTGGAAAACAAACCCGTTTTAACCGGTTCCTTCCATGTTTTGTAAAAATTCATATAAACATCGTGCAAGGCCGTGTGTAGTTCCTCTATTCTGTTAAACGAAGGCATTTCGTTGAGCGCTTGACCTTCACCGTACAGCCATTTGCCGAACGAACAATCCGTATCATAAAGTGGCGCAGCTTCTTTATCTACGGGTAAACCCAAATAAATGGCTTTGGCATAGTTCATCCATCGCTTGTGGCTGAATCGAGCATTGCGCAGTTGTTCTAAAACTTTTTCTTTTGGTATCATAGCTAAGTTTTTGGTTATTTATTAGGGATATTGCAAAAGTAGCACTATTTTATTCCGCATCCAAATGAACTTTGTCATAAAATTTTAAATATTTCCGGGCTCGGGCCGGTGGCATCAAGTCAAAGAATGCCAATATTTTTCCAATTCGTTCAAAAATTCACCGGCCGAAAATTCATGCTGAACAATGATAAAATCGAATAGTTCGGGTCGTTCATCAATACCCAACCGGAATGCAGGACTGGCATGAACCGAAACCAAGGTTTTGAAAAGCGTTTCGTGCCGCATCAAATCCAAAACCAATAAACCCGGACGTTGAAATAACTTTCTAATGTTTTGGTCTTTGATATTGCCCCGAAAATCCATTTGTTTGGGCTGCAAATCAAAAAAGCGGTGATGTTCGGTCTTATGTACAAAAATGATTTCAATCTCGGCTCTTTCAATACCTGTTATTGATGAAAACTTTTTAAGAAATTTTTCGTCGGGCACCTCGGAATTGTCGGTTAAAATCAATGCCGTATGGAGTGGAAAGTTTTGCCTGTGAAACTTCTTACGCAATTTATCCGCACGCCGCCGCCAAAACCACGATTTAAACATTTGCGTCAAGCGTTTTTTTCAGTGTTACCAAACCACGGATACGCTTCCTGTCCAAGTCGTTGGCCCAATGGCCGTTTTGTTTGAAGTAGGAACCCACAATAAACCCGTCGGCCAAAGGATAAAAATCCGGCAAATTGGCATCCGTAATCCCCGAACCTACCAAAACGGGCAACCCCGCCGTGCCTGCGGCTTCCACATCACCGGGACGGGCGGCTTGGCCTGTGGACGAGCCGGTAACAATCACACCATCGGCCGAAAAGAACGCGGCGGCATGCGCCGTTTGTGCCAAATCCACATCGGCCGTAATGGCATGCGAAGCATGTTTCTTTTTGATGTCGGCAAACACGGCAATATGCTCTGCACCTATGTATTTACGGTAGCGGAGCAATTCCGCCGCATCCGATTCCATATAACCCTCATCGGCCAAATGCCCGAACACAAAACCCTCGGCCCGGATAAAATCGGCACCCGAAACCAAGGCCGCCGCCAAGGCCTCACGATTGGCTCCGGCCAAAATTTGAATGCCCAAAGGCAAAGCAAATCTACGCTTGATTTCGGTGGCTATACGCGTCATCAGTGCCACCACTTCGGGCGCCGCTTGACGCTTAACATACGGAACGTCGTGCATGTTTTCAATCATCAGGGCGTCCACCCCTTCCGATGCATACACTTCGGCCTCGTTCAAGGCACGTGCCGTAATTTCTTCGGGCGATAATATATTTTTGGGAGCCCCCGGCGAAGCCGCCGTATGAATCATGGCAATCAAAGGTTTGGTATCGCCGAAAACCTTTTGAAACTTTTCCTTGCCCACCTCTGAAATATTTCGTGTAAATTTACTCAAATTTTTTTCGATGAACCTTACTCGGGCTTCGATTACGGTTTTTGGCGCCGCCAATACCGATTTGGTGGGCTTTCCGCAAGAAGGACTGGTGTTTAACGATTCCAACAAAGGCATGATACGCATGCTGCCGGGTGGGGTGGGGCGCAACATAGCCGAGAATCTTGCACGCTTGGGACAAAAAGTTTCCCTTGTCAGCGCTTTCGGCGATGATTTTTTCCGCACTTTCCTCACCGAACATTCCCGCTCGTTGGGCATTTCGCTGGATGAGTCCCTGCTTATTCCCGGTTACTCGTCGGCCGTGTTTTCGGCCGTGCTCAACCGCAACAACGACCTGGCCGTGGCCATTGCCGACATGCGCATTTACGACAAACTCACGCCGGCGCATTTCCAACGGGATTTCCCTTCGCTCCAATCGGCCGATTATGCCGTGCTGGAAACCAATTTCCCCGCCTCGGTTTTGGATTATTTGGTCAACCGTTATCCCGACCGCAAATGGGTGCTCGACACCGTTTCGGGCGACAAAGCCAAACGGGCCGAACCGGTGCTGAGTCAATTGCACATCCTCAAAACCAACCTCATCGAAGCCGAAGTGCTCACCGGACTTTCGGCCCGCGAATCGCGCTACGAGGATATGGTGCGTTATTTCCTGAACGAAGGCGTGGAACACGTGTTTATCACGCTGGGCAAGGAAGGCGTGATTTACGGCCATCGCGATTACATCCAATACCAACCGCCCGTGCCGTCGAAAGTGCTCAACACCATCGGTGCCGGTGATGCATTCCTTTCGGGCGTGCTGTTCGGTTTTATCCAAGGACTGGAACCCGACCTGATTGCCCGTGCCGGATTAATTGCCGCCGGACTGACCGTCCAAAGCGAACGTGTGGTGTCGGACGATATGCGCCCCCAAGCCATTTTGGAAAAACTGCATCAAGCGTGAAAGCTTTTTTCGATATAGCACCGCCCGTAGCACAAGCCCTGGACGCCGGCAATCCCGTAGTGGCCTTGGAATCCACGGTCATTTCCCACGGACTTCCCTGGCCCGACAACATGCAATTGGCCTTGGAAACCGAAGCCGTCATACGCGCCGAAGGCGCCCTGCCCGCCACCATTGCCGTCATCGACGGGCGTATCCGCGTAGGACTGACCGAAGGCAATATCGAACGCCTGGCCCGCAAACGGGAGCCGGTGCACAAAGCCAGCCGGCGGGATTTGAGCTATGTAGTCGCCCGAGGCTTAAACGGCGCCACCACCGTGGCGGCCACCATGTGGATAGCCCACCGCGCAGGCATCCGGATTTTCAGCACCGGCGGCATTGGCGGCGTGCATCGCGAAGCTCGCGAAAGTTTCGATATTTCGGCCGACCTCTACGAGCTGGCCCGCACCCCCGTGGCCGTAGTGGCCAGCGGCGTAAAATCCATCCTGGACATTGGGGCCACCTTGGAAATGTTGGAAACCCTCGGCGTGCCGGTTGTGGGCTTGGGCACCGTCGAATTTCCGGCTTTTTATTCACGCAGCAGCGGCCACCGCCTGCACCAGAGCGTAAAAGACGAATCCGAAGCCGCCCGCGTAATCGATGCACACTTCGGGCTGGGTATCGACACGGGGCTGTTGATAGCCCATCCGGTGCCCGAAGCCGATCAAATCCCCTTCGACCAAATGGAAGCCCACATCGCCCGTGCCTTGCAAATGCAAGCCGCTGCCGGCATCCGTGGCAAAGAAATTACGCCTTTTTTGCTCAGCCGCATCATGGAACTGACCGGCGGTCGCAGCATGCAAGCCAATTTGGCCCTGCTCAAAGCCAATGCCCGTGCCGCGGCACGCATTGCCGTAAAGCTAAGCAAACAAGACGAACGCTAAAATTATTATTTTTTCGGGCGCCCCGGCGCTCGGGTTCGGCGGCTACGCCAACGCCAAGCGCTTTGGCCGGCGGAGCGTCCTTGCGCTTGGCGTGCCGAACTCCGGCGCCGGCCGGGCTGTCCGCTCAAATGCGGCTCGGGTGCGTCGGTTTTTGCATGGCCGGCGCTGCGGTCTCTTCCTCCGGGAGCCCCCAGCGCCGGCGCAAAAAATACTTTCGCCCCTTCGCCCCATAACCGCTCCCATCCCTGGCGCAATAATAAGGTGCGCGCGATAAATCGCGCGTCCACAATGGAACATCCTGCCTCGATTGGAATATCCGGGTTTATGATTGTCCGCTACTGCAAACATTGAAGGAAGATGTTATTTCGATGGAGCGCCCGAAGGGCGCGACTGAGAAATCTCAATACGGATGCTTCATCCAAGGCGGAATGTTATGTTCCTATTGTTCATTCCGTGAAGAGATTCCTCGTCGTTTTGCCTTGCTGACGCCGGCAAAACTCCGTCGGAATGACACCTCTCTCCTATTGTAAACATTGAAGTCGAAACCGCATTGCAGGAATGAAAAAAGGAGGCAAACCGGGGCGCCCGGATTCCCGCCGGAGCCTGTGCCCGCGCAGGCGGGTACGGGAATGACAGGTGGGGCCGGATTCATCGACTTTGCAGGCAGGACAAACGGAGTCAATACGGAACCCCTGGATTCCCGCTTTCGTGGGAATGACATATGGGGAGCGGGTTCACGATTTTGCGGGAATGACAAAAAGAATTCCCGCGGAGACCGCCGCCGGGAGAGGCGAAGGTCCGGGCGAGGCGGCAGGGCTCCGCGGGGCCAAGGCGAGACGGCGCAGGCGGCTCGCCGGCAACAAGCAAGGAGACGCAAAGCGGCTCCGAAGCACGCGAAGGGAGACGCCACAGGTGGCTCCCGGAGCCGCCGAGGAAACCGGAGGGTTCCGAGGCCCGCGGAGCAAGACCCGCGACGAAGCGAAGCGAAGCCGAGGGGCTTGCGGAGCCGGCGTGGAGACAAGCCGCGGCAAGGAGGGTTTGGCTAACGGAAGGCGCAGGCTCCACGCCCTAGCGCAGGCAGACCGCAGGGCTGCCGAGCAACGTCCGGGGAGACCGGGCGCATTGATTATCAATTATGAGTTTTGAATTATTATTTGATTTTCAGTCAATTGGAGGTGAATCCGAATGAATAAAGGCCGGGCTCCCCGGCGCCGGCAAAACTAAATCTTTAAATCACGTATCCACCGCCAATAAAACCCGATGTCCGAAAATGCAATGCGTCCTGTGCGCCACAAAAAAAACATCAACTTCCAAAAATAGGCATAAACCCGCGTTCCGTAGAGTAGTTTATACATAGCCAGCCGTGCCTTGATGTTGCCGGGCCGTTCCAAAAAATGACTCGAAGTTAGCGGCGGATGCTCAACCACCGCATCGCCCCCGGCATAGACCACCGGTAAGCCCTTGCGATGCCATTGGGTAAGGAAAATATAATTTTCGGCATCGGGATATGCGGCGCCCAAACCGAATCGTTCGTCAAACCCTAAGCCCGCTTTTTTCCACGCGTCCGACTTGAACGACATTTGACCCGAATAGATCCGGGCAAAATTCTTCAAATGGTAGGGGTCGGGCCGGTGCGGGCCGAAATAACCTCCGCCGGTTTTTTGCATGGGGAATATCAACAACGGACTTTCCAACCGGCGGTGCGCTTCGATGAGTCGCTTCGCAAATCCGGGCAGGAAAAGCATATCGTCGTCGGCAAGTAAAACGTATTTACCGCGTGCATTTTTCAAGGCCGTGTTCCGGCTGCGCGACAGCCCGTAGCCCGTTTGGTTGATAACGCGCACGTGGGCGGGCAGTTTGTCCGGTGGAATTTGGGCCCCACCATCCGATTGGTTTACAATCAGGATGTGGGCGCCTTCGGTTCCGTGCTCAAAAAGGGCAGCCAACCAATCCGTATCCCGGCGGTCGGTGGTGGATAGTAAAATTTCCAAATCCGGGCGCATTTGCCTAAATTTACACGGATAAATCCCTTCAAAGATAGTGAAAGTCCTGCTCCTGGGCGAATACAGTCGCTTACACAACAGCTTGAAAGAAGGCCTGGAACAGCTGGGCGTCGAGGCGCGTATTGCCGCCACGGGCGACGGTTTTAAACAATATCCGGCCGACTTTGATCTGCGGCCCCGGCTCAGTTTGCATCCCGCCATGCGCCCTGTGCGTCAGGGTATTTTTCGCATAACAGGCTACGACCCGGCACGCGTCGAAACCGCCTGGCGTTTGCGAAGGCAATGCACCCGTTGGGTGGCTTACGATGTGGTACAATTGATCAATAGTTTTCCGTTTGAATCCCATTTGGGTTACGAGCAAAAAATCATCCGCCGCATTTTGGAACGCAACGATAAGGCCTTCCTTTTGGCCTGCGGCGACGACCCGGTGGTGAACCGTTATTATTTGGAAAATCCGGGCGTGCCCTATTCCGTGCTTACGCCCATGCAGGAGAATCCGTCGCTGAAAGACCGGTTCCGCTATTCGCTCAAATACCTGGAACCCGCTTTTACGGATTGGCATGAAGAATTGATGGGCAAAGTTCGTGGAATTATACCCACGGATTTGGATTATGCCATTCCCTACCGGAATCATCCCAAGGCCTTGTCCATGATTCCCAATCCGGTGAACACGGACAAAATCAGGTATGCTTTTCCGCACTTGAAAGGGCCGGTGAGGATTTTGCACGGAATCAATTCGGGCAATTACTGGAAAAAAGGAAACGGTTTTTTCGAAAAGGCCTTGGAAAAAATCATGCGCCGCTACGGGTCGGACAAGGTGCAGGTTGTTCAAGTGCGTGATTTGGCCTACAAGGATTATATCCGCCGACTGGAAGATGCGCATATAGTGCTGGACCAGGTATATTCCTGGGACCAAGGGTATAATGCCTTGGAGAGTATGGCCATGGGTAAAGTGGTGTTTACGGGTGCCGAAAAGGTTTTTTACGAACATTACGGATTGGACGAACCGGTTTGCATCAATGCCCTGCCCGATGTGGATGATTTGGTGGAAAAATTGTCGGAACTCATCGAAAATCCGGCATTACTACAACGCATATCGGAAAATGCAAGGCGCTTTATCGAACGTGAGCATCACTATGTCCGTATGGCGGAACGTTATGTGGAGGTTTGGGAAGGATTTTAACGCCAATGCATACATTCCCGTTTTTAACCTCCGGGTTCAAGGTAACAGGCTATGGGTATGATTTTTATTGAATCGGGATAGGAAAGTTGCTATACAATAAATAATACGTATCGTCTGTAAATTCCATTAGAAAATTTCCGTCCAAGGATATGAGGCTTGCTCCCAATGAACCGTAATCCGAAATAAAATCATCCCAATGTTCAATAAAATACTTATTTATAGTTTTTACCATTGGCTCATTGGGGCCGAATTCAATCAATACAATGGTGTTTTGCTGTCCGAAAACACTGTTGATTAACCCGTTTTTTATTTTTTTGTTACTGTTTTCCATGAAATACGGGATAGCATATTTTTTATCCATTGCTTCCCAATCTATCAATGTCCTGATTCGGTCTTGATTCGAATTAATTTTATACCCCTTGGACGTTACAAATCCTGTAAAATAATCCGGGTATTTTTCCTTTATTATTTCAATATGCGGGTTATTGTATAGGTCTATCATTGTTTTTTTAGATGAAAATACAAAAATTCAAGTAATTGGTCTAAAACAAACCGGCTATCGCTCTTGGCAATGCACATTATTTTTTCGGTTAATAAATCACCTTAGTAACAAACAGACTTCTCGGCAATAGTCTCCGTTCCGGGGAGCGGGGGTAAGTTGTGTCAAAAAAGTAATTTCGCCGAAAATTTGATGCTATTTCTTTCGAGTCAATAGAAACTTTTAATTTTCCAACCAAAGGAGATTTTGTTTGTCTTACGGATTTGAGGGGAAATATTATTATGAAAATTCGGGGCATTTATTGATGAGTTTTTATGAAAAAAGTCGTATTGGGAAAAGTAAACATACCGGAAAAAATTTTATTTACCTCTTTGGGCACCGGAGGAAAAAGTGTAAATTTGTCGCGCAAATTCAGGCGCTCTATGATTAACCGGCGTAATATCCGCTCCAAAGTAATGCAGGAACTCTATGCCCTGCTCACCGAAAAAGAAGCCACCCGTCATGCGGATCCCGAACGTTCGGTCAAGCGATTGTTTACCAACTTGGAAAACATCTACAAACTTTACCTGTTACTCCTGAATTTACCCGTGGAAATTCGACGCCGCGAGGCCGACCTGCTCGAACGTCGCAAGAAAAAACACCTTAAAACACCCGAAGACCTTCATCCCGATACACACTTGCTGGACAACCGTATCGGAAAATTGCTGGAACAAAACCGGCAATTGGAAAAAGAAACCGCCCGGTATGGGCTTCAACATATTTGGTACGGAGAACCGGAGCTCGTTCGCCATTTATTGGACAAGGTCAAAGCATCTGGGGCATACAAACAATATGTGCGCATCCCGGAGCCGGACTTTAAGGCCGACAAGCATTTTGCCCTGGATGCCTACAAAAACCAAATTGCTCCCGACGAAAAACTGCACGGCTTTTTGGAAAATATGGAAATCAATTGGGCCGACGATATTGCCATTGCCAACACCATGGTAATGAAAACCCTGGACAAGTTCGGGCCCAACGACACGGCCGACAAACCGCTTTTGCCCCTGTTCAAAAGTGAAGACGACCGGGAGTTCGGCCGTGATCTTTTACTGCATACCTTCCAAAACAGGGATGAATTGAGCGAAATCATTGCCGGCAAGGTCAAAAATTGGGACTTTAACCGGCTTTCGCAAGTGGATAAAATCCTGCTGATGATGGGCCTGGCCGAAATGCTTTATTTCCCCACCATTCCGCCCACAGTTAGCATCAACGAATACGTGGAAATAGCCAAAGAATTTTCCACGCCCAAATCCAATAAGTTCATCAACGGCATTTTGGACAGTGCCTACAAGGATTTGCTGGCCCAAAACCGCATTCACAAGGTTGCCGAAATTCCAAAAAATCAATAACCATGAAAAAATTCATTCTCCTTCTGCTTTTGACCGGCTTATGGATGAGTTGTCAAAACGACCCGTCGAAAAAAATCAACAAAGACAACCTCCAAAAAGCCAAACAGGAACTCAACGACCAAACCAAATTTCCGGTGATGACCTTCGATACCGAAGAAATTGACTTCGGAAACCACAACGAAGGCGAAATTCTGGACACTGTTTTCCGTTTCAAAAACACGGGTAATGCCACACTCATTATTTCCAAGGTGCGCTCCTCCTGCGGATGCACCGTGCCCGAATGGCCAAAAAATCCTATCAAACCGGGCGATAGCGGTATAATCAAAGTGGTATTCAACACCAACCATAAAACAGGCCGTCAAACAAAAACCATCACCATTCACAGTAACGAAAAAAACTTAACGCACATTTTGCGCATCAAAGCCCAAATCAAACCCAAAGACGGCGCTCAAAAACCGGCAAGTAAACTTCCTTCCAAAGCCAAGCGCTTGCCTCCGCTCCTTCCCAAAGAAAAACCCGGTAAAAAAGGCGAACGCATTTGATGAAACGCCTGCGGGCATATTGGCTTGTTGCACTGGTATTTTGGCTGCTCATTGCCACCTACGGACTTCTTCTCAGGTGGCATTTGTTCCGGCCCATGGCAGGATTCCGGTATACCTATTGGCTGCATGCCCACTCGCATGCGGCTTTTTTGGGTTGGCTGCATGCGGGATTTATGTTGATGCTTACCTACGCCCTGATGCCCGGACGTTTGGAACAAAAGTCATTCCGTAATCTTTTTGTTTTTTCGCAAGCCATGGTGGCCGGCATGTTGATAAGCTTTCCGCTGCAAGGTTATAAGGGCTTTTCCATAGCTTTCCTGTCGTTGTTTCTGCTGGGAACCTATGTTTGGGCTTTTTGGTTCGGTAAAATTCCGCAAGAAACCCGGCGGCGCTTTCCGCTCAGCTACCGGCTGGGCCGCAGTGCAGTGTGGATGATGTTGCTTTCCGGTATTTCGCCTTGGATGCTTGGCCCGGTGATGGTGATGCTGGGCAAGAAAAGTATTTGGTATAACCTGGACATTTATTTTTACTTGCACTTTCAATACAACGGATGGTTTTTCCTGGGATTATTGGCACTTGTGGCTTATTTATTTGAAGCAAAAGGTATACGATTTACCGGAAAATTTATCCTCCGGATAAACCGGCTGTTGCTTTGTGGCGTATTGATGGGTTATTTGACCAACACTTTGTGGACTCAACCGCCCCTTTGGGTTAATTTCCTGGCCATGTTGAGCGTTTTTTGCGAAGCGGCCGGATTGTGGCTTTTGTTTGGGAAAATATGGGACGAAATAAAGATTTTGCATTTCAACCGCATCCAAAAGCAAATGTTTTATATTCTTTTGTTCGGTTTGGTCCTTAAAGTGATTTTCCAATTTACCGCTTCGTGTCCCTACTTTGCTCAGCTGGCCTACCGCATACGCGATTTGATCATCGGCTATTTGCATTGGGTATTTTTGGGTATTTATTCGGTGTTTTTGCTTTGGTGGGCCGATATGCAAAAAATCGGCAGTTTACGCCCCTTGTTTTTCCGCCTGTTTTTTGCCGGATTCGTTTGGATGGACACGTTGATTTTTGCACGTGGCTTCTTGATTTGGTGGAAAATAAGCATCCCCGAAGCCATGGCTTCCTGGATTTTTTGGGCAACGGCCTTTATGTATACCGGAATCAGTTTAATTGTTTATGACGGCATACGAACCCTATTACGAAATACGCATTAAAACCGATGATCCCGGGCAACGCGAAATCCTTATGTATTTCGCTGCACAATCGGGTGTCGAAGGTTTTGTTGAAGAGCCGCAGGAATTGGTGGCCTATATTCCTGCCTCGCGATTTGATGAAAAAATCTTGCAATCACTTTGGGAACAAACGGGTATCAATCCGGTTTATTCGGTCAAACTGATCGAACAACGCAATTGGAACGCCGAATGGGAAAAACAATACCCGGCCGTAACTATCGACGACCGCATTTACATTGGGGCCGAGTTCCACCCGCCGGCGCCCGGGGGATTGCTCGAAATAAGGATAACGCCCAAAATGAGTTTCGGAACCGGTCATCACGAAACCACCGAACTGATGCTCAGGCTTTTGGCCGATACCGATTTAGATGGCAAAACACTTATAGACATGGGTAGCGGAACCGGCGTTTTGGCCATATTGGCCGAAAAAACCTGTGCCCGGGAAATTTATGCCATTGACAACGATGCTTGGGCCTATGAAAATATGCTTGAAAATTTCGAACACAACGAATGCCGTAAAATCCAAGCCTTTCTGGGCGGCGCCGGAATCCTGGAAAGCTTGCCCCCTGTCGATATTTTCGTAGCCAATATCAACCGCAATATCATCCTCAGGGATTTGGATGCCTATACCCGCAAGGTTAAGCCGGGCGGACGATTGATGCTCAGTGGTTTTTTTGCTGCGGATTTACCTGCCATCCGTAACCGGTTGCCGGGAAACATTTGGCACGAAAATCGCCGGCTCGAAAAAAACGCCTGGATTGGCATTGAATTTGTTAGACTAGGGAAAAAAATATAATTTTGTTAGACCCAAAAAGGCTAATCCCATTCTTATGCAAGAAAAAACCTTTTCACAGAATAACCAGCAACTCAAAGACCAAAAAGTCCATCGGTTGATATTGTTCAACGATGACTTCAATACCTTCGAACATGTGATTGTGATGCTTATGGAATATTGCGGCCTCACCGAAGAACAAGCCGAACAGTGTGCCTGGCTTACCCATTTGCGCGGTAAATGTGCCGTCAAGGAAGGTAGCTATACCGAACTGGAACCCATAGCCGGGGCATTGCTCGACCACGGGCTAAGTGTTGAAATTGTTTAATTATCAGGGAACCTCGTGATATGTTACGTCGATTTTTTTTGTTGATTATTATCCTTCCGGTTTTCGTTTTGCGGGCACAAGACGATGTGCAAATAATCAAACACGAGGTCAAGCCCAAGGAAACCCTTTTGTCCATTGCCAGGAAGTATAAAGTAACGCCTTACAAGATTATTAAATACAACCCCGGTATTACCGAAAACATCCATCCGGGCGACATTATCAATATTCCGCTCGGAAAAACCGTGCTCGACACTTTGCAAGCCGAAAAACATTATGTAGGATTCAAATACCACACCGTGGGTGAAAACGAAACACTTTTCAGCATTTCGCGCCAATACAATACCACGGTGGACGATATTGTGGCGGTAAACCGCATCGAACCCAACAATATCAAATTGGGGCAAATCATTATCATTCCCATCCTGCCCGACCCGCACCGGCGTATCGACACCACGCGTTACACCTTTTACACGGTCAAACCCAAAGAAGGCAAATGGCGTGTGGCTTACAAGCACGGCATCACGGTCGAAGACCTGGAACGGCTCAACCCCGAAATTAAAGGCAAGCCTTTGCAAGTAAACCAGGAGCTGGTGGTGCCCAAAAATCGTGCCGAAATTCATTCGCGCGACGAAAAAAAATATATCTACCACGAAGTGCAACCCCTGGAAACGGTGTTCGGACTGAGCAAACAATACGGCATTAGCCAGGAAGAACTCATACGTGCCAATCCCGAACTTACCGAAGGGCTTAAAGCCGGACAAATCATTCGCATTCCGCGCAAAACCCAAACCGGCGAAAAGGCTTCGGACGATGGCCGTTTCTTTTACCACAAGGTGGCGCCCAAAGAAACGGTTTACAGCTTGACCAAGCGTTATAACATCACCACATCGGATTTGCTCAAATACAATCCGCAATTGGCCGACGGGCTCAAAGCCGGAATGACCCTGCGCATTCCCAAACCCGATTTCGAAGTGGTGTTCGACATCAACGCACCCTTGTTTATTCGCATTGTCAAGCGGCTTAAACCCAAGGAATTTGTTACCAACCTGGTGGAAAACGCCCGCAAGGATACGGTTTACCGCGTGGCCGTGCTATTGCCGTTCCGCTTGGACCAATTCAAACGCTCCGACAGCACAGGCAAAGCCTGCATTTCGCTGCTGCGCGACAAGGTTACCGATTATTATGCCGGCATTCGCGCCGCCAAAGACAGCTTGGAAGCCATGGGCTTTCGTATTCAAATGGATGTGTTCGACACCAAGGCCGATGCAAAACAAACCGAAAAAATATTACTGAATAACGACCTTTCGGACTACGATTTTGTTCTGGGCCCCGTGTTTCCTCAAAATATTAGCAAAACGGGCGAAGCCCTGATGTATTTCAACACACCCGTTGTGGTGCCCGGATACAAAGGCACCGGCTATCCCAACCTGGTGCAAACGGTGAGCGATTCCGCATCCTTGGCCAATCATATGCTGGCCTATATCGATGAAGTGAACAACGACGGCCGGATTCTGGTAATTTATGATGAACAATCCGCGGCTACGGCCGACACAGTTATGAGCCGCCTGGGCACGCTCAACAAATTGGAAGTGCGTAAATCCAAGCACGGCAATTGGGTGCGCATCGAAGATTTACGGGCTAAACTGAGCAAAGCCAAATTCAACCGCATTGTTTTGGTTACCAAAGACCGGTCGTTGGTGGCTAACCTTATTTCGGCCTTGGACGGCCTGTCGGCCGATTTCAGGCTGGAAGCATTTATGCTGGAAGAATTGCGTGCTTTGGACAAATTCGACCTGAAACAAATGGCCGCCATTCGCTTGCATTTCCCTTCGCGCAAACGATTGCAAGCCGACCCGCGTGTGCGGCAATACATACGCCATAAATATGGCCTTTTGCCCACGGCCACCGTGCTCAACGGATTCGACACCACCATGGATTTGGTGCTCCGCCGGGCCAATGCCGTCAACCTGTTCGACGGGCTGAAACGTTTTGGTAAAACCGAACAAAGCGACCGCATTTTCCTCTATGGTTTCAATCCCCAAAACGGATTCCGTAATACGGCCTCATACATCATCCTGATCGACAGCCACCTGACGCCCCAACAAGTGGACTAATGAACGAGCGCATCCTTCATCCCGACGCGCCCATTACCCCGGGGCAAATTCCCTTGCTAATGCTTCACGGCTACGGTGCCAACGAAGCCGACCTCTATATGTTGGCTGCCGATTTACCCGGCAACTTGTATCCCGTGGCTTTGCGCGCTCCTTTGGACACGCCCTTTGGCGGCTACGCCTGGTTTCCGCTGCATGTGGACAACGACGGAAATATCCATGCCCGCCCCAAAGATGTCCGGCTGGCACTAACCAACTTGGAAAAACGCGTTCAAACCCTACTTCAACAACTCAACCGTGATCAAGCCGCTATTTTAGGTTTTAGTCAGGGCGGAATGATGGCCTACATGCTGGCCGATAGGCATCCGCAAAAATTCCCTTGGGTGGCCGCACTAAGCACTTATCTTCCCAACGCCTACGCATTGCAGGCCCACATCAAGCCGCGGCTTTTTGTTTCGCACGGGCTTTACGATGACGTGATTCCCGTGGACAAGGCGCGCGAAAGCATCGACCGCCTTCGTGGGCATGGTTACGACCCACACTACAAAGAATATCCCACAGGCCATTACCTGAGCGAGGAAAACATTCGTGATTTGGCCCGGTGGTTTGATGCGCAGCTTAGTAAACAATAAGGTATGTTTTTTGTCCGCTTCAAAGCCCTTCGGGCTTTTGAGCGGCTTCCACAAACCGCCCGGCCGGGTGCATGTCCTGGCGCGGCGACGGCTCCGCGACGCCAAATAAAAAAATTTTGTGGTAATGAATCCGTTAATCTCCTTGGGCGTTTGAGCGAAAAATCGTAATATTCGGATTGAAAAAATCATGCCGATGAAACGTATTGCCTGGCTGGTGGCGGTAATGTTTTTGCAGGGCTTGCAGGCCCAACAACCCGACCCGCTTTACCTGAACAACCGCATCGAACAAAAAATCGACAGTATCTACGCCCGGATGAGTTTGGACGCGAAAATAGGCCAACTTTTTATGGTGCACGTCCCTTCGGCCTATACGCCTGAAAACCTGGCCAAAGTGGACCACTATGTGCGCGATTTGCAAGTGGGCGGCGTGGGCTTTCTGAAAGGACATCCTTCGGATCATCTGCGCATGAACAACCACATACAAGCCATATCTGACATTCCGCTCATCACGGCCATCGATGCCGAATGGGGCCTGGCCATGCGACAGGATTCGGTGCTGGCCTATCCGTGGAATATGACTTTGGGTGCCTTGCGCAACGACAGTTTGGTTTACCGCATAGCCCGACGGATGGGACGCCAGTTGCAATTGGAAGGTTTTTCGATGAACTACGCACCCGATGTGGACATCAACACCAATCCGCTGAATCCCATCATAGGCAACCGTTCGTTCGGGGAGGACAAGGATAATGTGGCCCGCAAGGGCTGGGCCGCCACCCAAGGTATGCAGGACGAAGGCATCCTGACCACCGCCAAGCATTATCCCGGCCATGGCGACACGAGCAAGGATTCGCACAAAACCTTGCCCAGTGTGCTGTTTTCCTACGAGCGCATCGATTCGGTGGAACTGTATCCCTACAAATACCTTATTCCGCGCGGGCTTACGGGCGTGATGGTCGCCCACCTGCGCGTGCCGGCTTTGGACTATACGGGCGTGCCTTCCACCATTTCGCCGCGCATGGTGGATGGTATCCTCAAAAAACGGCTCGGCTTCCGTGGCATTATCATGACCGATGCCATGGGCATGAAAGGCGTGGCCGACTACACCACGCCGCGCGAGGCCAACCTGAAAGCTTTTTTGGCCGGCAACGATGTGATTCTGTTCCCGCGCGATGTGGAGGAAAGCATGGCCTACTTCAAGCAAAAATACAAAGAAGGCGTGATCACCGAAGCCCGCTTGGCCGAATCGGTAAAAAAAATCCTGCGGGCCAAATTTTGGGCCGGCTTGTTCGATTATCAAGCCCGTCCGCTTGAAAACGCCAAACGGTTGTCCACGGCCACGGATACGGCCTTGGTGCAAACGGCCTTTGAACAAGCGGTTACATTGGTCAAAAACCGGGACAACTTTTTGCCTTTTGTGCCCTTGGAACCAGCTACGGCCTACGTTCCGCTGGGCGAGGAGGCCGCCAACGATAGTGTTTTTTACACTTACTTGAATAGATACCAACACGTGACGCGCATCGCCGTTTCGGACGAGAAAGATGTGGAACGCCTGCAAAAATATGACCGCGTGATTGTGGCGGTGTTCAAAAACACGGCCAACCCTTGGAAGCCCTATGCGTTGAGCGACCGCACCCGCCAACTCATCCACCGGATAGCAGCCGCAAAACCTTCGGTTTTGGTGGTGTTTACCTCGCCCTATGCGCTGCTGCCTTGGAAGGACGAACTGCCCGGCCGCAGTGTGGTGGTGGCCTACCAAAACAACGATTTCACCCAACGGGCCGTGCCGCAATTGCTCTACGGCGCTTTGCCGTTCCGGGGTAAATTACCCGTAAGCGTGAACGCAAAATATCCCGTGGGCACGGGCATAATCACCCAAAAAACCGGCCGTTTGGCCTACGGGTTCCCCGAACAGGTGGATATGGACAGCCACCGGCTGAACAAGGTGGATTCGCTGATGCAATTTATGATGGACACCATGGCGGCACCCGGCGGCGTGGTGTTGGCCGCACGCAACGGGCGTATCATCTTTTTGCGCAGCTACGGCTACCACCGCTACGACGGCAAAGAACCCACCCGCACCGGCGATGTATTTGATTTGGCCTCGGTAACCAAGGTCATTTCGGCCACCACGTCCATGATGCGTATCTACGACGAAGGCGGCTTCAAGCTCACCGACCGCCTGGGCGATTTGCTTCCTTACCTCAAAGGCAGCAACAAGGATACCCTGGATGTGATTTCGGTGCTATCGCACTACGCGCAAATGAAATCCTGGATTCCGTTCTACCTGCAAACCATCGACCCCATGACAAAAAAACCTATGCGCAAGTATTACCGCTACCGCAAAGAACCCGGCTTCGAAATTACGGTGGCCAAGAATTTCTATCTCATTTCCACCTATCCCGACACCATTTGGCAGCAAATCAAGGACGCACCGCAATATGAGGAGCGTAAATACGTGTATAGCGGTTTGCCCTTCTATTTGTGGAAAAAATTCATGCTGGAACGCTACAATACGGATTTGGATCGCTACACCGATTCGGTATTCTACAAACCCATGGGCGCATACAGCTTAACCTACAATCCTTGGAAAAATACGCCCATGAGCAAAATCGTGCCCACCGAGGTGGACGATTACTGGCGTCATCAGGAATTGCGCGGCTATGTGCACGATATGGGTGCGGCCATGTTGGACGGCGTAAACGGCAATGCGGGCTTGTTTGGCAATGCCGAGGATTTGGCCAAGGTGATGCAAATGCACTTGCAGGGCGGCTATTACGGCGGACGCCGTTACATTAGCGACAGCACGGAAAAGGTGTTCCGCCACCGCTATTTTGCCACCGACAGCGTGCGCCGCGGCTTGGGTTGGGACATGCGCCAGTTCAAGGGCGTAATAGGCCCTACCTTCGAGGAAATTTCCGCTCAAAGTTTTGGTCATCAGGGCTTTACCGGAACCATGGTTTGGGCCGACCCCGAGGAGCAAATCGTTTATGTTTTCCTGTCGAACCGGGTTTACCCGAGCATGAAAAACCGGCTGCTCTACCAATTGAACATCCGCAGCGAGGTGCAACGCCTGATTTACTTGGCCCTCAAACATCCCAAGCACGACTACCGCGACCAATACAAGCTCAAAGGCATTCCGTATCCTTGGGAGCAAAAAACGGCAAGCATTAGGAAAGCGGAACGAGGGTTTTTGTGATATAAATTTTTTGGGCGTGTCCCTCGCGCCCTTCGGGCGCTCGGGAAACCGGCCCTCCGCTCCAATGGGAACGCCTCCGGGCTGCGCCCTCCGGCGCTTGGGCGGGCGGCGTTTTTTGCGCGGGCTGCGCCTGCGGCTTGCCCGCGCCCGCCCGTGCGTGGGGCTTCCTGCTGGTTGCCTCCGCCGGGCGGAAAAAACTGCCGCCCGCCCTGCGTCCCATTACCGCTCGGTCCGGCACGCGGATTTGTGATTCAAAATTATCATCAAACCCACACAACATCACTCCCCGATTTTCGTTAGTTTTGTAGCGTTATGAACAGGCCGTTTCGTTTTTTGCTTTTATGCTTCGTTGCTCTGGGTGTGCACGGGCTCCGGGCCCAATTGGGTGGAACGGCCACCTATCGTTTCCTTTCTTTGCCGCCGTCGGCCATGCAAGTGGGCTTGGGCGGCAAGCAAATGGTGGCCTTGCACGATAATCCTTTGCAAAACTTCGTTAATCCCGCCCTGATCGATTCGGCTCAAACCCGCAAGCCCGCCCTCAATTACAGCAATTGGATTGCCGATATCAACTACGGCAATTTGGCCTATGTGTGGAACACACCCTACGGGCCGGTTTTTACGGGCGTTCATTACATCAATTATGGCCGTTTTACCGCGGCCGACGAGGATGGCAACATCACGGGCAGTTTTCACGGCGGCGAAACGGCTGTGGTGTTGGGCTATGCCTTCCGGCTTCACCGCCGGTGGCAAGCGGGAGTAAACATCAAATGGATTCATTCGGTTTTGGCCTCCTACCGTTCCGACGGTGCGGCCTTGGATGTGGGCTTGATTTACCGGAATGACAAAGGCGGTCAATGGGCTTTGGTAATGCGTAACCTCGGGCGCCAATTCACCACCTACAACGGCACGCGCGAGCCCTTGCCCTTTGAAATCGACCTGACCTATGCACAACTATTGGAGCACGCACCATTGCGGCTTTTCCTCACGGCCGAAAACCTGCAAAAACCCCGCATTGCCTTTGTAAACACCGCCTACGACCAAACCGACCCCAACGGCAATGTTACGCATCAAAACATTACGTTGGTCCATCATATTTTCCGCCACTTGATTGTGGGAGCCGAATTGTTTCCGCGCAAGCGTTTCAACTTGCGTTTGGGCTACAATTTCCGGCGTGCGGGTGAGTTGGGCTTGAAGGACGTGAATTTCTCTTCCGGTCTGTCCTTCGGCTTGGGTTTGCGTTTGCGTCGTTTTGCCTTGCAATACGGCTACGGACAAATGCATGCGGCCGGTAATAACCCTTTTATCGGACTGCTTATTTTTCTTAATCCTAGCAAATGAAGCAAAAACGCAAAATAAATATCGCCCTCGACGGGCATGCTTCCACGGGCAAAAGCACTACGGCCAAGGCCTTGGCCCGGCGTTTGGGTTATATCTATGTGGACACCGGAGCCATGTATCGCGCCGTTACGCTATATGCCCTGGAAAACGGATGGATTGGTCCCGGCTTTTTTTATCGTGAGCGATTGATTGATGCCTTGAACGGATTGGACATCGGTTTTCGCTATAATGCCGAAACGGGCACGAGCGAAACGTTTCTCAACGGCCGCAATGTGGAAGCCCTGATACGCCGTCCCGAAGTGGCCGATTACGTGAGCCAGGTGGCAGCCGTGCCCGAGGTGCGCCGAAAACTGGTGGAGATACAGCAACAAATAGCCCGCCAAGGCGGTGTGGTGATGGACGGGCGCGACATTGGAACGGTGGTGATGCCCGATGCCGAACTCAAAGTGTTTATGACCGCTTCGCCCGAGGTGCGCGCCCGGCGACGCTACGACGAAATGCGCTCCAAGGGCGAGGAGGTGGATTTTGAGCAAGTGCTTCGCAACGTGCACCAGCGCGACCGCATCGACAGCACGCGCAAAGCATCCCCTTTGCGCAGGGCCGAAGGGGCCCGGCTTTTGGATAATTCCAACATGAGCATTCCCGAGCAAATCGATTTGATTCTTTCGTGGGTGGACGAGGTGTTGGGAAAAGAGTAATGGGAAGCAATGAAACGGGCCGGATTATACTTGCATAATCTCCCGTATCAATTCTTCTATCTTTTTATTACGGAATTGGGTTTTGAACCGGATTTTTACCGAATCGCCGAAAAATTGCTCGGCATGTCGGATTTTTTGTAATTCCTGCGCATCCAACATGGCTTCGTCCTTGCCCTTGGTTTCCACCACAAAGTATAATCTTTTGGTGCTATCGTCAAATTGGAGCACATAGGCAAAATCCGGCGTATAGGTGCGGCCGCCCGCCACCGGAATTTTGATGGAGTTCTTGGGAATTTTGGTAAACACCACCACTTCGCGCAAATGTTTTTGGATGTTTTCCTTTTCCAATTCCGAATCGTAAAACAATTCTTCCAAAAAGTAATTATCCGCCACGGGCTTATCATCATAAAAAAGACCAATCAAGTTCGAATCGATTTCCTCTTTGACCGTTCCGTCCGCATATGTAAACTTGGTGGGATGAATGCTGTTGGTTACCTTTTCATAAGCAATGCCGAATTTGTCAATGGCATTCAGCATTAAATAGGTATCGAATTTTTCCTTGATAATGCGAATGGTGGTGCGATTCAGAAACGGATTCATATCCACACCGGCTTCCACAAAAGACTGATGCAGGGTTTTGATATTGGCATGCAAAGTTTTGGCCAATTCCCGTAAAAAATCACCGTATTTCATGGTTCTGACAGGCGTGAGTTCACTGTCGTATACCGATTCCTCCTCCCTGACTTCGGCCCGGCCTTCGACAATTTCGATTTGACCGGTCCGCTCCCGGATGCCTTCCACCTCGAACCGGGATTGATTTTCCTTCAAAAAATCCGTAAAAAAGGATTTGAACCGGGCTTCGTCGCGGAATTTGTATTCCAAAATCACCTTTTCGTTCAGTTTTTCCCACAGGGCTTTGAGCTCGGGATATTTCTCGGTGCGGATTTTTACTTTCCGCCCCTTATCGGTGGCTTTGCGGACTTTATTGGAGCCCACGCCTTCAAAGATGAGCGGAAAATGTTGTTTGATATAGGCAAATCCGCCGGGTTTGAACTTGTTGGTGCGGGTGATAACGTTGTTCTCATCCAAGGTTTCCAGCAATTCCTCTTCGGTCATGCCGTATTTTTCGCAAATACTCCTTATCATCCTGTCGTCCAAGCGTTCGGGCACTTTTTCCATGGAAACGGCCCCGGATTTTTCGTTGATTTCATTGCGCAAGCGTTCCACAAAATCGCTCTCGGTAAAATCCACAAAATAATTCAGGTAAAACTGCTCGTCCTTGACGCGGTTGCCGTATTCGTTCACCGGCAGTCGAAGGCCGCGGCCCACTTCTTGCAGTTTGGATATTTCGCTTCCGCTACTACGGAGTTTGCATATTTGAAAAACATTGGGATTGTCCCAACCTTCGCGCAAGGTCCATTTGGAAAAAATAAACCGCCGGGGATTGTTCAAATCCAGCAAAGCTTGTTTGTCGTGTAAAATTTCGTTGATTTCTTTTTCTATTAACTCGTCTTTTTCGGTATTGTCTTTTGAAAAATAACCTGCATGTGTCAGGCTGATGTTTTGTAGGGTTTTTTCCAAATAGTTCCTGTAAAACGGATCGGTTTCGGTTTGGAGCAAGCGCTCCGCCTCGGCACGGACGTAATTTTCAAGCGTTTGCCGGATGTAGCCGTCTTTTTTACGGAATTCGTCGATGTTGTCGATAAAAAACAAGGTAAGCGGTTTGATTTTGACCCGGCGTTTGAGGAGTTTTCGTTCCACTTCAAAATGATTGTGCACAGCCTTGCGAATCATCATTTCCTGCAAGGTTTGGGCATAGGAATAGGGATTGATTTTGTCGCCTTTGGCCAATTCCAATCCGTTGGACAGCAAGACTTTGCTTTTGCTCAGGTTTTCGATGAGCAGTGCTTCCATGGCCGGGTGCACGCGACTTAAACTTTCTTTGCGCACAAGCTTGAAAGTTTGTTTTTTGCCGTTTCCGGTCAGTTCAAAGGTGGCCTCCTTCCCGTCGGTGTTGACCAGGCGAACCATGGCGTTTTGGCCTTGTTCAAATTCGGTGATATGCCCAATGACACCCTTGACCAAATTGCGGTTAAAGGCGTCCACGGCCGTGAGTTGATACACAAGGTTTTCATATTCCTTGAAGGTGGCACCGTAGCGCAGAATAAACTGCGGATGCATTTTCATGATGTTTTCCCAGGTTTTGTTAGCTTGGGAAAACTTGTGCGGTTCGTCGATGATCATAAAGGGCTTGACGGCCGCAATGGCTTCAAAAGGAACGTTGTATTCATTGAATAAAGTGGTGTCAAATTGCTCCTGCATGGTTTTGGAATTGATCATGCCCGCATTGATTAGCATCACATGAATGCTATTTTTGTCGAACGCACCGGCCTCGGCAAAACTGCGCACCGCCGAAGGCATATGGGTCTTCTTGTTTTTGCCGGCTTTTTTGCTCTCCACCACATGCAGTTCAATGGTTTTGCCGTATTGTTCTTTGAAATGTTCGCGGGCGGCTTCGCTTTTGAGGAAGTTCACCGTTCCGGCTTTAATGGCCAGGGTGGGCACCACGATAACAAATTTGAAAATGCCGTAGTTTTTATTGAGTTCAAAAATGGTTTTGGTGTAGGTGTAGGTTTTGCCCGTGCCGGTTTCCATCATAATGTCGATGATGTTGCTGTTGCGTTTTACGTTGGGCTTGATGCCGTTGAGTTGTTGGATGTGCAAAATGTTTTCGGCATAGCGGGTGGTATGCGTATACAAAAATTCCGGATTGACAAAGTGCTTTTCGTTTCCTTGCGGATAGGCCCTATCCACACCGCGGAAAACACCCACCACCGCTTCGGTGGCTTGGGTTTGGTGCAACAGGTTTTTTTCGAAGTGGAGTTTCATGCTTTTTCTTCCTGTTTATGGTTATTTCAAACAAATGACGAATTAAGAATTATCAAAACTCGCAAAAATTGCAAGTTTTGATAATTCCGGTATACTATTACTGATTTAAAAGCCATTGAAAAACATTTTGATGGATGATTCCGTTCTTGTTTTGGGTATATGCATCGGTGGTGAGCAAGTATTTGGGATAGTTGTCCCTTAGTGTTTCCAGGGGTTTGAATTCCCGCTGTTCGGTTCCGGGGCCGGTTAATTGCCATGCCACTTGATAATATTCCATTTCGCCCAGGGGGTTTTTGGTTGTAAAATCTATTTCATTGTTCCTTAGCCTGCCGGTCCACACTTGATAGCCGCGCCTGAGCAATTCCAAATAAACCACGTTTTCCAGTATATGCCCGCGGTCGGCGGTTTTTTCGCGTCCGGATAAAATGTTCAACAAGCCCGGGTCCACAATATAATATTTTTCGCGTGTGGCCAGTTGTTTCCGTCCTTTGAGGTCGAAACGGTGAACCCGGTAAAAGACATAACTGTCCACCAAATAATCGATATATTTTTCCACCGTGGCATGATGAATGCTTTGGCCGTCGGCTTTCAGGGCTTTGGAAATACTGTGTGGCGAGACCGGACTTCCGATGTTGGTGGCCAAAAATTTAACCACATTGGTAAAGGCCCGTTTATCGTATATTTTATAACGTTGTGTTATGTCTTTTTCAATAATGGTGTTGTAAAGGGCTTGGAGGTATTCATAAATCTTATCGTAGCCTTCGTTGCGTAATTCTATGCCTTTGGGCAACGAGGTTTCGTTTACGTAGTCGAAAAACAATGCTTCGTAGTTCAAATATTTGTTGCCGGTGTCAATGTTCCGTCCTTCCAAATATTCGGCAAAAGAAAAGGGCAAAATGGAAATTTCTATATAACGTCCGCTGAGCAAGGTGGCCCATTCGCCCGACAGGAAAAAAGCATTGGAACCGGTGATATAGATGTCCGTATTTTCGGTGGCATACAGGCCGTCAACCAGTTTTTCGAACTGCGGAATGTTCTGGACTTCGTCAAGAAAAATATAGTTTTTACGGCCCGCTTGCAACTTTGCTTTGATGTCAAAATACAGCGCATCCCAGGTTTTGTTCAGGTAATGCTCGGGCAGTTCGAAATTGTAGAATTGAATTTGTTCTTGCGCTATTCCCGAGTCAAGCAATTGGTCCCTGAACATTTGCAGTAGCGTGGATTTGCCAGCCCGGCGAAGGCCCGTAACCGCTTTGATCAGGTCTTTGTCCTTGTAGGACGCCAGTTTGTCAAGGTATATTTTACGTTTGACCTTTTTCATGAATTTCGACCTGCGTTTGACAAGTTTTTATGTCTAACAAATATAGGCATTCTCCGGTAAGAATTATCAAAACTCGCAAAAATTGCAAGTTTTGATAATTTATGATTTTTTAAACGGCCGTTTTTCATGAGTTAAAATCTGAGAATAAATTCCATATCCAATTCTTTTTTGTTGGCATAGGACTTGATGTTTTCGGCAATTTCGCGCAGGGCTTTACTGGTGAAATGATAGCCGAAGGCAATGATGTTTTTGGGATTAAAATCATGGTCCGTATCGATTTTTTCCAACAGAGCTTTTAAATGCTCCGTGTCAAAGCCTTTGTGCATCAAATAGAGTTTTTCACCACCATAGTAGGCGGTATAGCCG
>JALWYR010000025.1 GCA_027003085.1 Flavobacteriales bacterium | reverse complement strand
CTGTAAAGGCCCCCAAGGCCCCGAAGGCCCACAAGGACCAGCCGGCCCCCAAGGGCCCCAAGGCCCCCAAGGTCCCGCAGGGAATGCCAATGTAATTTCGTCGGCTTGGATCACGCCTTCGTGGGTGAGTGATAGTTATTATGGTAACAGTGGATACAAATATGATTGGAGCGTGGCCGATCTTACCCAATCGGTGTATGATAGTGGAGTAATTTTGGTTTATTGGAAAAATTGGGAAGGAAAGGTATGGATATTGCCTCAGACCCTTGCTTCCGGAAATGAAGTGTTTGATTATGTTGTAAGAGTTGGACAAATCACACTGTGGTATTATAAAACCGATGGTAGTTCAGCTAGCTCACCCCATTCATCCAATAAATTCCGCTACGTACTCATTCCCCAAGGCACAAGTAGCCGTCCTGCGGGTGATATCAACGCATTGCGCCAAGACCTGGCCCGCCAAGGCGTGGACATCGACAACTACTACCAAGTGTGCGATTACTTCGGCTTGCAGCCCTAAAATTTTGTTGACCTATGGCAAAAAGCGGCTTCCTCCGGGGAGCCGTTTTTTTTGCGGGATTGTTTTCCGGGCGCCTGGCCGCTCACGTTCTTGCAAGCCGTGGTGCTTCACCTACGCTCGCACCACGGCGCAATCACGTGGCGGCCACCGCGTGCTCCGCTATTATCTTGCCCTCCATCCGGCGGTTTTTGTAGGGCCGGCGCCGTGGTCTCTTGCGCTGCGAGCCCCCGCCGCCGGCACAAAAAGCTCGCCGGCTGCCGCGCAAGGATACCGCTTCGCCCGCTGGCGCATTTTTATCGGCTGCCACCGGACACCGGAAAGAAAACGAAAACGGCCGGATTTGAAAACTTAGTTCCGCTTACGGAATTTGTATATCACCGAAAACCGGAAAAACACCGCCCTGAAAAACCGTTCACTTCCGTAGGACAGCGACAGGGGAGTAAGCGTATAGGCCCAGCGCCTGTCAGGCCTGTCCCAACGCAAGGAAAGCGAAGCATTCCCAAGCCCGAACAAATGCGCATACAGCCCGGGATGCCATCCGCCCATACCACGTTCATACAAACCGGCTATGCCGGCGGAAGCCACCAGCGAAACCGACGAAATCCGTAGCAAATCGAAGTGGAAAGTCAGGCCCAGTTCGGTGGTGCGAAAATAGGCCTCGGGCACGTCGGTAATAAAAAGCGATGCGCTTTCGCCCCATTGCAAGTAAGGATGCACACGCCAGCGGCCGCTGTGCGAAATACTTTGTTCCCACCCCAGCCCATACACGTAGCCCGAGCCCGTAAAACGGCCCGAATACACCGGCTCAAATCCGAAATGAACACGAAGACGTTTGGGGGCAAAGGCGGACTGTTGAGCTTGTAGCAGGTGAATAGCCGCCAGAAATACCGGAAGGAATAATGCTTTTTTCATGCGAGGATGGTTACAAAAATCATACCGAAACCCCGCGCCAGGGATGGGAGCGGTTATGCGGTGGCGGCGCGCCGCAGGCCTGCCGTGGCGGCGGGGCGACCAGTGGGGAGCCACGTTCGCCACGCTTGCAGGGCAAGAGCGGGGCGCCGCCGCATTTAAGCGGACAGCCCGACGGCGCCGGATTTCGGGCCGGCCGGTGCGAAAGCGCTCCGCCGCTTGAAGCAACGGACGATGCGCCGCCGCGGCGCGCACCGGCGCGCCGGGCGGATGGCCGGACGTATCCGAATGAAAATCAACAAGCTCTCCGGCCCCGCGGCGAAGCCGCGGGGCCGGAGAGCGACCATAAATCCGCTTCAACGTCCGGCCATCCGCCGCGGGCATCCGCCCGCCGGCGGCGCCCCGAAACCGGACGCCGGGGCGCCCTAAAAATCATCATCCACCGGTTCGAAATGGCGTATCCAATCCCAATGTCCGGCCGGATAAGGTGCCACAATATTGAGCGCGGTTTTTTGGACCGGGTGCTCGAAGGACAAGTGGCGGGCGTGCAACATAATGCCCGGGAACGGATTGCTACGCTTGGCGCCGTATTTGAGGTCGCCCTTGACCGGATGGCCCGTTTTGGCCAGTTGGGCCCGGATTTGATGGTGGCGGCCGGTTTCCAAATCGATTTCCAGCAGGGCATATCGATCGCCGCGGGCCAGCACCCGGTAATGCAGTATGGCTTCCTTGGCGCCGGGTGTGGGGCGGGGAAATACGGTGGTTTTGTTATTGCGCGGATTTTTGCGCAGGTAATGGACGAGCGTGCCTTGCGAAGGGGCGGGAACTCCTTCGACAACAGCGTGGTAGGTTTTGCGAATCCGGCGTTCGCGCATCATGCGGTTGAGCCGTTCCAGGGCCTTGGACGTGCGGGCGAAAATCACCGCACCGCTAACGGGCCGGTCGATGCGGTGAACAAGCCCGAGGAAAACATTCCCGGGTTTGTTGTAGCGGACTTTGACGTATTGCCTGACAATTTCCAGCAAAGCCGTATCGCCCGAACGGTCGCCCTGAACGGGAACGCCGGGTGCTTTGTTGGCAATAATCAGGTGATTGTCCTCGTAGAGGATGTCCGGCTGCTCAGTATTGTTCGGATGCATTGGGAAAGTCGCCGGATTTGACGTCGTCGCGATAACGTTCAAAAGCCGTTTTCATTTCGGTGTAGAGGTCGGCATAGCGGCGCAGGAAACGCGGGCTGAAATCCTTGTTCATACCCAGCATGTCTTGGGTTACCAGCACCTGCCCGTCGACCCCCGAACCGGCACCGATGCCAATGACTGGAATTTTGAGCTTTTGGGCCACTTGGGTGGCCAAAGCGGCGGGAATTTTTTCCAGCACCAAAGCAAAAATACCCAAGCGTTCGAGCAATTCGGCATCGCGCAGGAGTTTTTCGGCCTCGGCTTTTTCGCGGGCACGTACGGTGTAGGTGCCGAATTTATAGATCGACTGCGGCGTCAGCCCAAGGTGTCCCATCACGGGAATGCCGGCCGAAAGGATGCGTTCCACCGATTCGGCAATTTCTTCGCCACCTTCCATTTTAACGGCATGTCCGCCGGATTCTTTCATAATGCGGATGGCCGATTCGAGGGCTTTTTTGGAATTGCCCTGATAGGTTCCGAAAGGCATGTCCACCACCACCATGGCCCTGTCCACTGCCCGCACCACCGATTGGGCATGGTAAATCATTTGGTCCAAAGTGATGGGCAAAGTGGTTTCGTGGCCGGCCATCACGTTGGAAGCCGAATCGCCCACCAGCAACACATCTATTTTGGCCGCATCCAAGATGCGCGCCATGGTGTAATCGTAGGCGGTGAGCATGGAGATTTTCTCACCGTTTTGTTTCATGTCGAACAAAACCTGGGTGGTGATTTTTTTGGGTTCCTTTTTGGCGGCCATGGAGCTAATGTTAAAGGATTATTGCAAGATGCCTTCGGCGATTTGGCGCAGCTTGGCCTTGTCGAGCAATTTGATTTTTTTGGCCTTGGTGTAGATGATGCCTTCCTTTTTCAGGGCCGACAAAACGCGGATGACCGATTCGGAAGCCGTGCCGATAATGCTGGACAATTCTTCGCGCGAAAGGGCGATGTTGATATTTCCTTCCTTATCCGTGCCGAAAGTTTCTTCGAGGTTGAGCAAGGTATCGGCCAGGCGTTCGCGCACCGTGTGCTGCGACAGGTTGGAAATAAAGAGGTTGGCCTGTTTGAGATCTTCGCTGAGCAATTCCATAATACGCCGCGCAAATTGGCGGTTTTCGAGGGCTTCTTCGAATGCCTCTTTGGGAATAAAACAAGCGGTCATATCTTCGAGGGCCGTAAGGTTGAGCGAGGGCGGTTCGTTGCTAATGGCCGACCGGTAGCCGATCAAGTTACCCGATTTGATAAAGCGGACGATTTGTTCCTTGCCCAAAGAATTGTAGCGGGTGAGCTTGCCTTTGCCCGACATAACACAAAAAATGCCGTTGGTCAATTGACCTTCGCGAAGCAGTTGGTCGCCTTTTTTATAATGCTGAACCCGTTTGTATTGGGAAATAAAATCCAGTTCTTCCTTTGAGAGTTCTTTGAGTGCATTCAAGTGCCGGATAAGGCAAAGATTACAGTTTTTCATGGACGGCGAGATTTACTTGACAGGACAAAGATAATGTTTATTTTCGAAAAATGAGTTTTGTCATATTCATAAATTTGGAAATGAAAATTGATATTTATTCAAAAATAATCATCAAAATTTGGAAATATGGAATTATATTTCAATGTCGGGCTTTAAAAAGGGGTGCCGGTTTAGCAATTTCGTAATTTCGTCTCGTATTTTTTGATGGTGGTTTTCGGGATTTTGAACTATGGAGCGGTGTAAAATACCCGCTCTTAACTTGGCAATGCGCTTGCATAATTGGCTTGTTTCGTCCGAAAAAAAAGCTTCCGAAAATTTTTCGATGGTGTAGTTGATGCCTTGTTCGCCGGGTTGTTTGAGATCGGGGCCGTAGAAGCGGTAGTCGCGCAGGTCGTCCATAAAGATTTCATAGGCGGGGAAATAAATAACGTTTTCGTATTGCTCCGTTTGTTGCAGTATGCTTTCCAACAAACGGGCCTTGCTGCGGGCATTGGCGGTCAGCCCGTCGTGGAGATAACGAACGGGGCTTAGTGTCAGAATGATACGCACTTCGGGGTTCAATTTGCGCAACAAATCAATACTGCGGCCTATGGCTTGATTCATTTGTTCGATGGAGAGCATGTCGCGCCGGCAAAGTTCCGAAGGAATTTTGTTGCAATTGACCACCACTTTGCCCGTGGCCGTATGACGAAAAACCTGCGCCGTTCCGTAGGTCAGTATCAATACATCGGTTTGCTGCAAGCGCCGGCGGACTTGCCGGAACAAGCGGGCGGCTTGACGGAGATATTCCGCTTTTTCCAAAGTGTTGAAACGGGAAGGCAGGAGGAGGGATTTCCATTGGCCGTTGTGAACAAAAACTTCGTCATCCTGCGGCGGGCGTTCTTCGAAGCTGCGTTCCAACAATTCCAACCACGAAACCGGATTATACACATTGCCGAAAGGATTCACGTCCACATTCCACCAATGGCGACGCAACCACTCGCCCATGTGCACGGCAAAACAAGAACCCAATACGGTGATTTTATCTCTGTGATGAATGCGGAAAGGCGGTTCGGTGATGTGGATTTCGGTGCGGAATTTCATGTCAAACCACTTTGGGTTGGGCGGCCGGATAGTTAATTATTCGATGCTTTGGCGCTCGAAGGCATCGATCCACGAGCCGGGTGTAATGTTGATAATGCGTACGCCCTTGGGTTCGGCCCAGCGGCGGATGTCGTGATAACCCTTGAACGACCAATAGAACTTTTCCAGGATTTCGTGGAGTTTGCGTTGGCCTTTGCCGAGATTTTTGATAATTACGGGTTGGGCGTTTTGTTCATTATAAAAATAACGTAAGGTTAAATAAACCCGGTTTTGTTCGTCGATACTCACGTCTTTTAGCCAATTGTGCTCGGCGCCAATAAGGTAAATGGTTTTCCACCCGGACCAAATGGCATTCATCAATGCCGTGATAATAACATTATGCGGGCGGGGCATTCCGCATTTACGATCCATTAGAAAATTCCGGAACGACCAAAATCCCTCCACAGGCATCGTATTATAAAAATGAATCTGAATGTGTGGGTTCGTCTCCAAAACCTTTTTCCACCAAGGGTTTTTCCTTGCCGGAACGGGAATAAAAAAATCCAATGTCCAGCCGGTTTTTGCCGCCAAAGATTCGAAAATCCGTTGGCGTTTTTCCAAAAAATCATCTTCCACATCCGGCAGCCAATATTCGGGTGCCGAAACCGTATAAAGTCGTGGCCGCACGTGGGCAAAGAATTCCGTTTCTGAAAAATGATTGACAGCCATTAGGTACTTATCCTGCCAAAAATCCCTGTGGTTTTCCAAAAAAGATTTGAGCGAAGGTCCGTTGCCCAATATGACCAAATCATTAACCGGATTCAGGGAAGGAATTCGAACCGGGCGGCACATCAAAGGGATGCGCGCCATCGTAACCAAACTTTGCGCACTTTTCAGTCCGAAATTCCTTATGCCTGTCAGATTTAGCACAAGACGAAATTACGGAATATTTTTCTTTAATTGTCAAAATACCCGGAATAAAAAAATTTTGTATTTTGCAATAAAACCTTACAAAAAAAATGCGACATAAATCCTATTGGATTATCTTGGGTTTTGTATTGGGAACGCTGAACTTATTTTCCCAATCCGTTTCAAGACAAGTATTCGGTGCCGGTGGATTTAGCACTACGCCTTTTCGTTCATTTATTAAAATCGAATGTAACATAGGAGAACCTTTGATTACTACTATTGGTGATAATAATGCTTTTATCACCCAAGGTTTTATTCAGCCCTCGGTCCCTTTGATTTTTCCACCGCCATTTGATGGAATAAAATTTTCGATTACTCCTAATCCCGCTTCTCGTTTTATTTTTATTCATGCCGACAAGGAGTTAACTGCCGATATCAGAGTCTTGGATATGAATAATCGCTTGCTTCGAACTTATCATAATATAAAATTAGGCAACGGATTTTTCATGGATATTTCTTCACTAATACCCGGGACTTACCTTGTAATCATCAGTAATAATGACGGAACGATTACACAAAAATTCATAAAACAATGAGAAAATTATTATTCTTATTAATCATTCTTTTCGGATGGGGGTTGAATGCGCAAGTACCTCAAAACATCAATTACCAAGGGATAGTGCGGAATTATCAGGGCCTTCCGATGACCAACAGGCCGGTTAGTGTTCGTATTACTATCAAGGAATATACAGGAAGTTCTTATGTAAACGCATATACCGAAACTCACCAAGTAACAACCAATCAGTTCGGATTATTTACACTCAAAATAGGAACCGGATTGGTTGTTTCGGGGGATTTCGAACAAATTCATTGGGGAAACGGCCCGGCCATTGTTCGTGTGGAGATTGACGAAAATGGCGGTTCGAATTATCATTTTATGGGTGAAAGCGTTCTTTCGAGTGCGCCCTATGCATTGATGAGTAAGAATACGGGCATTGTCCAGTCCGATATGCGTACTGCCGTTGCCGCCCGAAGCCAAGTACATTTCCCCTTAAACACATCTGCTGAATTATCTACGTTTAACGTTTTTGCCCAAGACGGGACTTATAACCCCAATGCCATAGCATTGGACGGTTTGGCCATTATTAATGATAACACCCATACGCCGGGCGATGTTTCGCTAATTCTCTCGGCCCGTTCCAATAACACATGGGATGGCGTGAATCACCCGCAATGCACCGTTACATTAAACTCCGTTGCCAGAGGTAATAATATGGCTGACTTTACTATCCAAAACGAATACAACGGAAGCCACAGCGTTCACGAAACATTTCGCATTACCTATGACGGAAATGTGGGTATTGATAATTCCAACCCCAGAGAACGCCTGCAAGTTTCTAACGGGAATGTATATATCGACCAAATAGGTAGTGGCGTTATTATGCGTTCACCCAACGGTAGTTGCTGGTTATATACACCTGATAATAACGGAAACTTGGTGGGACAATCCATCCCTTGTCCATAATACATGGGCAATTGTTTCACAAAACTTACGTATCTTGCCGGCGTATTTTATCCGGCCCATGATCGATTTGAAGAAAATCAAGGAAATATACGAGCGCGGCGAGAACATTTTGAAATATCTTCGTTCGATTCAACACAAAAATCGCAACGATAAAGACGACATTTTAATCAGCTATGACTTTCAGGCCGGCTCTTATACACGTTTTTACGAACAAAATAAAGATTTCGTCCAACGTTATACGAAGTATTTGGCCGGATATTTAAAAAAATTAGGCACCTTCGATTCTTTGTTGGAAGTGGGTACGGGCGAAGCCACCACGTTCGTTTCGCTTTTAAAGCAAATGGAACATATTCCTTCTTATACGGCAGGCCTTGATATTTCATTATCCCGTATTTTGTATGCGCGAAAGTTCGTAGAAAAATATGGCATTCAAAACATCACTTTATTTGTGGGTGATATGTTTCGCATGCCTTATGCCAACGATGCCATTGATGTGGTATTTACTTCACACGCCGTAGAACCCAATGGCGGGCGTGAAAAAGAAGCCCTTCAAGAGTTGTACCGGGTGGCCCGGAAATATGTGGTACTGCTTGAACCTATTTATGAATTTGCCACTCCCGAAGGACAAGCCCGTATGCGAGAGCATGGTTATATTAGAAATTTACATAAAACCGCCCTGGATTTGGGTTACTCTATCGAAGAATACAAACCCTTTGATCTTACCTATAATCCGCTCAATCCGACGGGCATTCTTATCATTCGTAAAAAGAGCAATAAAAATATACCAGCCCAATCCATACCGCAATGGGTATGTCCTATGAGCAAAACGCCATTGATTCCGGCCGGTAAATGCTATTATTATTCGCCCGATGGTT
>JALWYR010000024.1 GCA_027003085.1 Flavobacteriales bacterium | reverse complement strand
GTGCTTGTTTTCCCTCGCGGCTCCGGGAGCCGGCACACCTGGCCTGCGGCCCGGTGTTGGTCTCCCTTCGCGTGCTTCGGAGCCACCTGCGGTGTCTCCTTGCGGCCCTCGGAGCCCTTCGGTTTCCTCGGGCATTTTTTTTGTCATTCCCGCACTCGCCTATGCGGACCCAGGCGCGGATGTGAATCCGGGGTCCCTTCGAGTTGTCCCCACCTGTCATTCCCGCGAAATCGGGAACCTAGGGGTTCCGTATTGACTCCGTTTGTCCTGCCTGCAAAGTCGATGAATCCGGCCCCTTTCTGTCATTCCCGTACCCGCCTGCGCGGGCACAGGCTCCGGCGGGAATCCGGGCGCCCCGGTTTGCATTCCTTTGTCATTCACACAATGGGACAAACCCGCGGGCGGTTTCGCCTTCAATGTTTAAAGTAAACGAACGGTGTCATTCCGACGGAGCCGCGCAGCGGCGACGAGGAATCTCTTGGCGGATTTGACAATAGGAACATAGAATTAGCCTTGGATGAAACTTCCGTGTAGAGATTTCTCAGCCGCGCCTTTCGGGCGCTTCTTCGAAATAATACGCTGCTTCAATATTTGCAGTAGGAGAACACCGATTAACGATCTGCGATTTAAGATTTCTGTCAATCCCTAAATAACGTTGACCGGGTTTACTAATTTCAACTAATTTAACTGATAAAATTTATTGTTTTTTATAAGACACCCCAAATCCCCACGTAAAACCCGATAAATCAGCAGAAGAAGACGGATTATTCATTTGGCCACAAAGAATAAAAAATTGGCCATACTGCTGAATTCGAGTTAAAAAACCACCTTACGGGTTACCGGGCTTACCCGCAATAGACTCAGTGCAAGTAGTTGTGGAAAGGTAAGTCCGAAAAGAAAAAAATCAGTCAGAAAATCAATTATTTTCTACCAAATTTTATCCACTAAAACCCTGCCTTTAAATTCCGTATAGTTTTTTTGAACTTGTGGAGTTTAGTTAAATAAAAAATGGCCGCTTGTTAGGCGGCCATTCGAAAAAAAGAGGTGTTTTTGTTATTTCTTAATAATACGATAGGTTCCCTTATCGTTGCCGATATAAACATTCATTAGATACACACCCGAAGGCAAACGGGAGATGTCCAAACTACGGTTGTCGGCATGAGGCTCCTCACGATAAAGCACTTGTCCTGTAATGCTTGTAATTTCCACCCGGTCAATGGATTCGTTGGCCGTGAGCGTAATACGGCCTTCGGTAGGATTAGGATAGAAATTGAATCCTTTGGCTGTCAGGTCTTGCACCGACGTAAAGTTAGGATCGTAGGCACAGAAACCGACGTCTCCATAGGAATTATTTCCATACTCCCATACCCTTACATACAGGGTATCTCCGGGCGTATAACCGTCGGCAACCAAACGGGACATTAAACCGCTTCCGCCATCGTCGTTACAATCCACCTCGGTCAGGTTAGAACAACTTCCCGTATAATAGGCCATACCCGAATCGCTGAATCCACCCACATTAACGGTTTCCATCTCCACATGACCCGAAGGGGGTACAACTACTTTAAACCATAGGTCACCTCCTTGGTAGTAGGCACAGCCGGGAGCGGGAACTCCGGAATCCGAAGCGGCAACATTGCTTGCCGTTATTACGTTGGAGCAAGTTGTACTTGTAACATTTACAACAATGCCGCCCGAACAGAAATCATTAGCAGGAGCCGAAGGCCCTTCTTCCAAAACAATATTGAAGGAAGCGGCATTGAAATCATCGTGCCATACTTGGAGCACATAGGTTTGTCCGGGCGTTAGTCCCGAAACGATTTTATCCGAACTATTTCCGAAACATGCGATTTCATTCCCACCACAACTGTCATAAACAGCGGCCTCAATATCCGGCCCGCCGTTTCCACCGGTATGAACCAAAACGGATCCGCCGACGGGAGCTACAAAGGTATAGAACAAATCAAGGTTGGTGCCATAACTGTCGCAGGAAGTGTGAGACATGGAACTTGCCGTAGCGGCATTGGTATCGCCGTCGGTTTCGTTGCCGGCACCGCCACCCGAAGGATATACGGTAAGCGGGATTGCACCGGAGCAATCATCATTTGTTGGAGTTGAAGGGCCTTCTTCAATAACGATGTCGAACGGCCCTTCATAGCCTTGGTCATGCCAAACTTGCAGGATATAAGTTTGACCCGGGGTCAGCCCGCCGAATATTTTTTCGGTTCCTTGGCCTTGACAGCCGATTTCATTACCGCTACAACCGTCGTACACGGCCGCCTCGATATATTGTCCTTGCTGTCCGCCTGTAATAACCTTCACCGTTCCCACCGAAGGTGCCGTAAAGGCATAGAACACATCCAGGTTGGTTCCGTAACTATCGCAAGAGGTTTGCGACATACTGCTTGCCGTGGCGTAACTCGTGTCACCGTCGGTTTCGTTACCCGCACCGCCACCGGCCGGATAAACCGTCAAAGTGTCGGCCGACGTACATTCGTTATTAGAAGGAGGCGGTGGCAATTCTTCAAGGGCAATGGTAAAGACACCTTTATAATAATCATCGTGCCAAACTTGGAGCACATAACTTTGACCGGGTGTCAAACCGGTTACCATTTTACGATTGCCTTGACCGAAACAGAAAAGTTCATTCCCCCCGCAACTGTCATAGATAGCCGCTTCGATATAACGCCCGCGTGTGCTGTCCGTCAAAATAACCAAATTACCGTCGGCCGGTGCGGTAAAGGTGTAGAACATATCCAAATTGGTACCATAGCTGTCACAGGAGGTTTGCGACATAGCGCTTGGTGTTGCATCCCATGTATCACCTACGGTTTCATGACCAACCGAACCGCCTAATGCAGGGTAAACCGTCAAGTTAATGGCTCCGGCACATGTATCGTTGGCAGGCGGAGGCCCGGAGGTACGTCCGGCTTCGGGACCGGCCCAAGAACTGTAATTATAGGGACTACATGCAGCCCGGACATAAATATCATACCAAGTGGCGGGTTGAAGTCCGGTGATGGTATAAGTGGTACCCGTTACCAACTCGGGCGTACCGGTATTGGGGTCGAAGCCGGTAGGCCCCCAAACAATTTCATATTGATCCACACCCGTAACGGCATCCCATCGTACATCCAAAGTGGTATCGGTGTAGTTGGTTACTTCAATATCAGGCGTGGGATTACAATACGGAATATCCGAGATTTGGAAATCGTCCACATAAAAATCATGGGCAAAATCGCCGGTATATTTGAAAGCAATATAAACCGTTTGGTTGGCATAGGGGCGCAAATCAAACATGGCCTTGTTCCATTCGTTCCAAGTATCATAATCATTAGGGTTGAATTCGGCCAATTCCTGGAAATCGTTAGGATTGGAAATAGGATCGCTCGATCCTGTGGAAATATAAACACCCGAATAATTGTAGGCATAGGCCCATTTTTCGCGCCAGTAGAAAATCAATTCCTGATTGTCGCCAAGATTAAACGCCGGCGAAACAATCCACGAAGTGGATTCCTGGCTGATATTCACACCCAAGTGTGCCAATATTTGATGGGGACTCCGGGCAATGCCCGAGTCGGCTACGACTTGGAATCCCGGGTCGTCGGTTTGCGTGGTGTAAGCTGTCCAGCCCGTGGGAACAGAGCCGGCCGCATACGAATCGAAATTATCGGAATACAACTGCGACCATCCGGGAACGGCCGTAAATCCGATAATAAGACCGAATAAATAAAGGGTAATTTTTTTCATAATTCAAACATTTGATGTTTAATTACAAATATAGGAAAATTCATTATAATGTGTACGCCTATTCGGAAAATATCTTAATTCATTTTCAAAGTTTTTTCAACAATTTTGGCTAATGAATCGATTTTTTAATCTTAACTAATTTGTTTTCAATATGTTGAAGAATAGACAATAACATGTGTGTACTTGAAAATAACTTCCTATCTTTACAAAAAAGCAGGATTTTATATGAAAATCTACACCAAAACCGGCGACAAAGGAACCACCCAACTGGTGGGCGGCACGCGTGTGCCCAAACATCATTTGCGTATCGAAGCCTACGGAACGCTCGACGAACTGCTTTCCCATATCGGGTTGTTACGCGACAGTATTACCGATACAAACATCCAAAACGACTTGATTCGTATCCAAAATCAACTGTTCACATTAGGCACTTTTATTGCCTTGGATCCCGAAAAGGCCGTTTTGGCCAACGGAAAAAAACGGCTCGATATTCGCGATTTGGAACAGGATGATATTTCTTTTCTCGAACAACGTATCGATGCAATGAATAAAGACCTACCACCTTTACAATATTTTATCCTGCCCGGCGGACATCCCGCCGTGTCATTCTGTCATATCGCACGCACCGTATGCCGTAGGGCCGAAAGGCGGATGACCGAACTATATGCCGCTCAGCCGTTTGATGATAAGTATTTACATTATGTAAACCGCCTTTCGGATTACCTGTTTGTTTTGGCACGAAAATTGTCCTTGGATTTCAAAGTAAAAGAAATACCCTGGAAACCCGGAAAACAATAATTTTGTATTCCAAAAAAAATATTATTTTTGCAAACCTTTAAAACCAAAAGTTAAGAATTATGTATTGGACATTGGAATTGGCTCAGTATCTGAGTGATGCGCCTTGGCCTGCTACCAAGGACGAACTCATCGATTACGCCATCCGAACCGGTGCACCACTCGAAGTGGTGGAAAACTTGCAAGAAATCGAAGACGACGAAGAAATCTTCGAAGACATCCGGGACATTTGGCCCGACTACCCCGACGAAGAAGATTTCTTTTGGGACGAGGATGAATATTAACCCCAAAAAACCAAAAACCCGAAAAGTCTCCTTCGTGAGACTTTTTTGTTTAAATTTGAAAGCATTTTTTACCGATAAAATAAGAAACAGCATTCATGGGACTTTTCGATAACGTATTAAAAGTTTTTGTAGGCGACAAGCGCAAGAAAGACATTCAGGCCTTGCAGCCCATTGTGGATAAAATCAATGAAATTTATCCCACACTCAAAAATTTGACCAACGACGAACTTCGCCAAAAAACGCTGGTATTCAAACGGAAAATCCGCGAGGCCACGGCCGGAATTTCACGGCGCCAAGAAGAACTGCGCCTTAAAGCCATGGCCGAAGAAGACATCGACAAGCGCGAAGACATTTACAAGGAAATCGATACCTTGGAAGACGAAAAATACCAAACCGAAGAGAAGGTTTTGAACGAAATCCTGCCCGAGGCCTTTGCCGTGATGCGCGAAACGGCTCGCCGTTTCAAAGAAAACGACCGGCTTGAAGTTACCGCCACCCCCTTCGACCGCGAATTGGCCGCCACCAAATCCTATGTGGAAATCGATGGCGACAAAGCCATTTGGTACAACGAATGGGATGCTGCCGGCAAAGAGGTCAAATGGGACATGGTGCACTACGACGTGCAGTTGATGGGTGGCATTGTGCTCCACCAAGGAAAAATCGCCGAGATGATGACCGGTGAAGGGAAAACTTTGGTGGCCACGCTTCCGCTCTATCTGAACGCTCTGCCCGGGCGTGGAACCCATTTGGTTACAGTCAACGATTATTTGGCCCGGAGGGACGCCGCTTGGATGGGACCGCTCTACGAATTTCACGGGCTCCGCGTGGATTGTATCGATCTGCATCAACCCCACACCGAAGCCCGCCGCAAGGCCTATGAGGCCGACATCACCTACGGAACCAACAACGAATTCGGTTTTGATTACCTGCGCGACAATATGTCGCACGACATCAACGATGTGGTGCAACGCGAACTCAACTATGCCATTGTAGACGAGGTGGACAGCGTGCTTATCGACGATGCGCGTACGCCGCTCATCATTTCCGGCCCCGTGGAACAAGGCGACCGGCACGAGTTTAACGAACTCAAACCCTATGTGGAAAAAATCGTGCAGGCCCAACACCAACATTTGGTCAAGGAATTGGCCCTGGCCAAAAAACTTATTCGCGAAGGCAACGAAAAAGAAGGCGGCGTTCACCTGTATCGCGTTTTTCGCGGATTGCCCAAAAATCACGCCCTTATCAAATTCCTTAGCGAACCCGGTATGAAGCAATTGCTTCAAAAAACCGAGGCCTATTTTATGCAAGACCGCCAACGCGAAATGCCCACCATCGACAAGGAACTCTATTTTGTGATCGACGAAAAAAACAATTCCATCGAACTGACCGATCTGGGCGTGGATTTCCTTTCCAAACTCACCACCGAAGACTTTTTTATCCTGCCCAACATAAGCGAAGAAATCGGCAAAATCGACAAAATGGATATTCCCGAAGAGGAAAAAATGAAGAAAAAAGACGAGATTTTCCGGGAATATGCCATCAAAAGCGAGCGCTTGCACACGCTCAACCAATTGCTCAAAGCTTATACGCTTTTCGAAAACGGTGTGGAATATATCGTGTTGGACGGACAAGTGAAAATCGTAGACGAGCAAACGGGCCGTATTATGGAAGGCCGCCGCTATTCCGACGGACTTCATCAGGCCATCGAAGCCAAGGAAAACGTAAAAATCGAAGCGGCCACGCAAACCTATGCCACCATCACTTTGCAAAACTTTTTCCGGATGTACCGCAAACTGGCCGGTATGACCGGTACGGCCGTTACCGAAGCGGGCGAATTTTGGGAAATCTACAAATTGGATGTGGTGGAAGTGCCCACCAACAAACCCGTTATACGCGAAGACAAAAACGATTTGGTATTCAAAACCAAACGCGAAAAATACAATGCCGTTATTGCCGAAATCGAACGCTTACGGTCCCAGGGCCGTGCCGTTTTGGTGGGCACCACATCGGTCGAAACTTCGGAATTGCTCAGCAAAATGCTGCGCATGCGCAAAATTCCGCACAATGTGCTCAACGCCAAACATCATCAACGCGAAGCCGAAATTATTGCCGAAGCCGGAAATCCGGGCGTGGTAACCATTGCCACCAATATGGCCGGACGTGGAACCGACATCAAACTTCACCCGGACGTCAAAAAAGCCGGCGGCTTGGCCATCATAGGCACCGAACGCCACGATTCGCGACGTGTTGATCGCCAGTTGCGCGGACGTTCGGGCCGTCAGGGCGACCCGGGTTCGTCGCAATTCTTTGTTTCGTTCGAAGACGATTTGATGCGGCTTTTCGGTTCGGAGCGTATGGCCAAAATCGTTGACCGGCTCGGTTTGAAGGAAGGCGAAGCCATCCAACACAGCCAAATCAGCAAATCCATCGAAAGGGCGCAAAAGAAAGTGGAAGAAAACAACTTCGGCATCCGTAAACGGCTGCTGGAATACGACGACGTGATGAATTCGCAGCGCGAGCTGGTCTATAAACGCCGTCGCCACGCCTTGGAAGGCAAGCGCTTGCGGGTGGACATTGTGAACATGATTTACGAACTGGCCGAATATATGGTCCAAAAAACCAAGCAGGCCGACGATTATGCCGAATTTTCCAACGAAATGATTCGCTACTTCGCCCTGCGTCCGCCGGTGAGCGAAGAGGAATTTAAGCAAATGTCCGAAGAAGAATTGATCAACAAGGTGTTCGATGCGGCCTATCAGCACTATCTTGAAAAAATCAAGCGCAGTGCCGAGGCCATTTATCCGGTGGTCAAGCATGTCTATGAAAACCAACGCCACCAATACAAGCGCATTGCTGTGCCCTTTACCGACGGAATGCGCACCATCAACATTTCCACCGACCTGGAAGAGGCCTACAAAACCAAGGGCAAAAAACTTATCGAGGATTTCGAACGCAGCGTGGTTTTGGCCACCATCGACGATGCGTGGCGCGAGCATTTGCTGCGGATGGACGAACTGAAAAAATCGGTGCAAACGGCGGCTTACGAACAAAAAGACCCCTTGCTGATATACAAATTCGAAGCCTACGAGCTTTTCCGCGAAATGCTCGACAAGGTGAACCGCGAAGTAATTTCCTTCCTGTTCAAAGGCGATTTACCTGCGCCCGATCCCAACCAAATCCGCGAAAGCCGGGCGCCCAAGCGTCGCAAACCGCGCTACACCGAAACCCGCACCGACACGGTGAGCCAGGCGCCTCAAAGCCGCTATGATAACATTCCTTCGATGGAAGATTTGGCCGAAGGGCGCGTGCCGCAAGGCGGAGCACCGCAAGTTACGGCACCGGTCAAGCGCAGCAGGCCCAAAATCGGACGCAACGAGCTGGTTACCATTATTCACGTAAGCACCGGCGAAGAAAAACAGATGAAATATAAAAAAGCCTTGCCACTCATCGACAGCGGCGACTGGGTTTTGAAGGAATAAATCGTATATTGCCGAAACCATACATCCCTTCCGGCTTTGGGAGGGATTTTTTATGCATATCAGGGCGCCCGGCCGTGGGCGTTCGGGGCGCCGCCGGCGGGCGGATACCCGCTGCGGATGGCCGGACGTTGGAATGGATTTAGGGTTGCCCCGGCCCCGCGGCTTTGCCGCGGGGCCGGGGCGTATTGATTATCAGTTGGATACGTC
>JALWYR010000023.1 GCA_027003085.1 Flavobacteriales bacterium | reverse complement strand
GCATATAGGGCTTGGGTTTGAGGTTTTTGAGGATTTGCTTTCGATAGATTTCCATTACCTTTTCTTCCTGCGCCGTGGGTTTATTTTCGGGATTGCGCAGACGATAAGATGTGCGCTTGATGTTTACGCCCTTGGCCTTGGCCAAGCTGTCGGTTATTTTGAGGGCGTTGGCATGACAATATTCGAGGGCTTCTTCGGGTTTCTTCTGCTTGAATAGCCGTTCCAGGTGTCCCGAAAATATTTTGAAAGCCGTTTGGGCGATTTCTTTCGAACGGTTGATATACTGTTGTTTTTGTTCGGGCGTTAGAACCGGGAGTTCCGAAACATTTTGCACATGGTCGCCTTCGAGGCGTTCGTCGTTTTTCCGGTTTATTTCGGCTTGGTTTTCAGCCGGTTTTCCGGATTCCTTTTTTCCGGGTTGGTGATCACACGAAGCAACGAAAAGCGTTAAAGCAGTAATAAGCGGAAGTATTTTACGGTAATTCATAGTCGTAATTTTTTTTCGAAAGTGCGACAAAGATACGTTATTTTTCGACCGGAAACCCACGGGCTTTCCAATCATTAAATCCCAATCGCAAGTTGATAACCTTATAGCCTTTATTATCCAGAAAACGAGCAGCAACCATGCTACGGTGTCCACTTCGGCAATAAATCAAAACCGGTTTACTTTTGGATAAACCTTCGAGGATTTTTTGTTGGAAATCGGTATCATAAATATTTATCAAGCGTGCGCCGCTAATATGTCCTTCGGCATATTCGGAAGGTGTACGAACATCGATAAGTTGTTCCGTGCCATACTTCTTAATTGCCCGGGCAAATTCTTCGGCCGAAACGGATTGAATGGCATTTTGTCCGGAAACAAAGAAAAACCACAAGCCTGGTAATATCCACAAAAATCGCCTCATTTTAAAAGGAATTTTTACCAAAAATAAGACAAATATCACAAATAAAAAACGCCACCGGTTCGCGGTGGCGTTGAAAAGAAAAAAACGCTATTATTCAATCATTAGTTTAACCAAGACGGTGGCATCATCGTTTGCCGTTACTTTGACCATATAGATGCCGCTGTTAAGTTGCGAAACATCAATATGATCAAAGCCATTATCGATGTGCATAATTTCTTTTCCCGACAAATCGAAAATTTGTACCGAAGCGATTTTTTGTGCCGCACTTAAATGCAATACGCCTCCGGATACGGGATTGGGATAAATTTGCAGGTTGTCGATACCGGTGTTTTGAACACGCAAATAGGATTGAATACCGCCCATATCGTCTTCCAAAGGCGTGGTGTCGGATGCGCTACAATCACCGTCCAAATCATCACGTCCACCGAATGACCATTGATTCACATCAAAGGTTGCACTGGGTCCTTGGCCGGGGTTACGCTTGGCCCAGGAATCGCGATAGCGCCAATCGATGCCGTTTTGCGAATAATCGTCGTCGGCATCCACGCCATCCGTACCAAAAATATCAATTACCGAGCCGTCGGAAGCCAAAATACGTATACGGTCATCGCCATTGAAGCTCAATCCCCCTTCAATAGCAGGCTTCCCCGATGCAGAAGGAAACTCGGTCAAAAAATTATCGTTACTACCATCATTGTAATAATAAACATAATCATCGGTAACACTTCCAAAACTACCGAGATCGATACCACCACTCCAAGTCGTATTGGAATTTGCTTGCACTTGGAGCGTATCGCCTGTGAAATCATGTGTGCCCCTGACGTAAATTTCCACTACTTTGGGAGTGCCGCCGGTACAGGTTCCGTCCACCACTGCGGTGATTACGGGTTGGGCTTGGGCCAAGTGGGCCAAGAGGAGAGAAACAAAAAGGGTAATTTTTTTCATTGCATTGGGTTTTGGAGTTTTTCGGTATTCAAAGATAATCAAAATATCAACAAAAAACCCGCCGGAAAAGGCAGGTTTTTTTGTTTTTTACCAAGGATTAAATCCCCAATTTCTTCTTCACATCATTATAAATATCCGGGCCGTTGGCTACCAAAACGGATGAAGGCGCCGAACTGTCGAGTACATAATCATAACCCTTTTCCTTGGCCACGGCCTTTACGGCGGCCATCAATTTGTCCTGTATGGCTTTCATTTTTTCGGCCTGCTTTTGTGCCAAATCCTGTTGGGCACGTTGCTGGGCTTCCATAATACGTTGTTCCATTTGTTTGAGTTCTTCGGCCCGGCGTTGGTTTTCCTCCTGGGAAACCTGGGCGGCTTCCTGCTGGTATTTTTGCAATTTGGCGTAGTAGTCCTTTTGCATTTGTTCCAATTCCTTTTGGTAGGTTTGGGAAAGTTGTTGCAGTTCGGCCTCGGCTTTTTTGTATTCGGGCATTTCCTGCAAGATTTTGGCTACATCCAAATGAGCGATTTTTTGCTGTGCCCGGGCTTGCCAACCCATGCTCATCAAAAACGCTATCAGTAGTACACTTAGTTTTTTCATACAATTGGTTTTTATGAGTTTAACAAATAATTATTCTTCGGTTTTTTTGTCTTTATCCGGATTTTGATTTCCGGTTCCGCCGGAAGCGGGTGAAGGCGGAGTTTGGGATTTTTCGTCATTTTTCTTTTCCTCCTCCTGTTTCCTGCGTGCTTCGCGCTCGGCTTGAAGCCTTCGGCGGCGCTCTTCGTATTTTTCTTGCAAATTTACGTTTTTTTTACGGGCCTTGTGCTGCTTTTCCTTCTTCTTATTTCGCTCGGCGAGCCGGTGTTTCTTTTTCAGTTCACGAATAACCAAATGCGTAATATTCAGTTTGGGATTAATAAAAACCGTTCCGGCCCGCGGATCCGATTTGTCGAAAACAATATCATAGTGCCGCGTTTGGGCGATTTTTTGCACCGCGTTGAACACTTGGTCCTGAACGGGTTTGAGAATCATCATACGTTGCAATTCCAAATCGCCTTGCGGACCGAATTTTTCCATTTGAAACTTGGTCAATTGTTTTTCTTTGAAATCGATTATTTCCTGCTTTTCCTTGACCAGTTCCTTGGTGAGCATCAATTTTTCGGCTTCCAGCTCTTTTTTGAGCCGGTCTATTTCGCTTTGCATACGGTCCATTTGGGCTTTCCATTGCACCACCCGCATATTGAGTTCTTCCATGGCTTGCTTGTATTCGGGCATGCTGTCCAAAATCATTTCCATATCAATGTAGGCAATGCGTAACTTGGCCCGTTGGCTGTGGGCGGCCATGGTGAATAATAACAATGTGATGAACCAAATTTTTTTCATGGGACTAAATTTAATGAAAAAATCATACCAAACTCGTTAAAGCTGCTGATTGATAATAAAATGCGTATGCCATCCTTGCTTTACGGGAACGCCTGCGCGGTTGTAAACCGGGTCGAAGCCATAGCCGAAATCGATACCCAAAAGTCCGAACATTTGCATGAATACGCGCAAGCCCACACCGGCCGAACGTTTGAGCGTAAAAGGATTGTAGCGCCGGATGTCGCTAAACGTGTTGGCCCCTTCGGCAAAGCCCAAAACCCAAATGGATGCCTGCGGTTTGAGCGTGAGCGGATAGCGCAATTCCAAGGAGAATTTGTTGTAAACCACCCCGCCTTGGTTGCGCCCCGAAAGGGCTTCGTTGTTCAAAGCCAGGTCGTCGTAGCCGCGCAAAGGAATAATGTCGCGCGAATCATAGAAACCGCCGTATTGCATACCGCTTCCGCCTATGTAAAAACGTTCGAAAGGCGGGACGCCCAAAGCGCTGTTGTAGGCCCCCATAAAGCCCACATCGGTTTTGGTGCGAAGCACCAATTTTTTGTAAAGTTGCGTATACCAAGTGCCCGAAAATTTGATTTTGTAGTATTCCAACCAACGGTATTTGGCCTGATTGATTTTGGCGTAATCGGGATTACCGTTTTCGTCCTGATATTGCGGGAATTGATCCAAATGGGCGTAATTGGTGGAACTGAACATCGAATAGGGCGGTGTAAGTTTTACCGAAAGCACAAAATCATTACCGCCCAAAGGGAAAATGGGATTGGGTCCGCTGGATGTCCTGCCTAAAATCAGGTTGTAATACACATTGTTCGATACGCCGTCCTTAAAACCGAACATACCTGAAATGGCATTGCCGTAGGAGTAGTAATTAATGAGCCGGTAATTGTCGAAGCTAAGCGAATGGGAAATTTGGAAATGGTCGTCGGGCCACTGCAAGCGCTTGCTCAGCGACAACGTAAGCCCCGTGATACGGAATTTTCGTGAGCGGTCGGGTTTATATTCATTTTCCTTCATCATATAACTTTTCGAGTGATGGATAGAAAGCGACAGGGCTTGCGGTTTTTTGCCCCCCAACCACGGCTCGCTGAAATTGAAACTGAAATATTCGAAAAACACCGAAAAATTGGCCTGGATACCCAATTTTTGCCCCTCACCCATCGGAACGGGTTTCCAAGCGCCTTTTTTGAAAATTTCGCTCCCGGCAAAATTGTTCAAATTGAGCATCACCGTGCCAATAAAAGTTCTTCCGCCATAGCCGCCCTGCAATTGAATTTGGCTGGCACCGCCTTCTTCCACATTCCATTCGATGTCTACCTGACCATTGACCGGATCCACATTTTTGAAATTAGGGCTGATGGCTTCGGGGTTGAAAAAGCCCAATTGGGCCAATTCGCGCACCGTGCGCACCACCAATTCCTTGTTGTATTTTTCGCCGGGCAAGGTGCGCACTTCGCGCAGAATAACATAGTCCTTGGTGCGTTCGTTGCCCTTAACGGTAATGTTGTTGAAATATGCGATTTTGCCTTCGTAAATCCTTATTTCGAAATCAATACTATCGCCGCGAATACCCGTTTCCACCGGCGTGATGCGCGAAAACAAATATCCGTTGTTTTGATACAGGTTGGTCAAATCCAAACCGTCGGGCTTTTTGGGATTGGCAATGCGTTCTTTGAGTAATTTGCCGTTGTAAACATCACCCTTGCGGATGTCGAGCACTTTGCTCAATTGTTTGTCGGAATAAACCGAATTGCCCACAAATTCGATGTTTCCGAAATAATATTTTTTTCCTTCATTAATCCATAAATCGATGCCCATTTCATCGGGTCCCACCCAATAGATGCTGTCTTTGACAATGCGCGCATTCCGGTAACCTTTGGATTGATAAAATTCCACCAAACGGTGTTTGTCTTCTTCGTATTTGTCGCGAATAAATTTGGATGACTTCCAAAAACGGAAAGGATTAACACGCTTGGTGTTTTTGAGCTTGCCACGCAAACGCGAATCGGAAAAGCCCTTGCCGCGGAATACCAAAAATTTGTCGAAAGCATTGTTTCCGTGAAAACGGATTTGCCGGATTTTGACCCGGTTGCCTTTGTTTACGTTTACCAAAATTTTGGCCTTGCCTTTAATGGTGTCGGGGATAACCTTTTCCTTTACTTCGGCGTGCAGGTATCCCTTGCCTATATAGTGTTCCTTTACGTGCCGCTCGATGCGTTTGAGTAAATCGCGGGTTACGTGAATTTTTCCTTTGTCCAATTTCAGGTCTTCGATAAAAGACTTGGCCCTGCTTTTGGGAATGCCCTTGAATTTTACTCCGGAAAGCGTGGGCACTTCTTTGAGTTTGATAATCAAATCGGCCTTGGTATCGTCGATGGGTTGCACATAAACTTCCACGTCTTCGAATTCGCCCGAAGTCCAAAGCCGGTTGATAATGTCGGCGGCCACCGTGCCGGGCACTTCGATCACATCGCCCTTCGACACACCGATAAAAGCCCTCACGGTGCGCGGGTTGTAGTAGGAAAGTCCTTCGAAACGAATATCGTTGATCACATAAAACTTGGACGCAGCTTGTTGGGCCCGGAGGCCGGTAGCCAGGCCTAAAAAAATGAAGAATATGAGAATTTTCTTTATCATCGTTGGTTTTGAATTTGTTCGCTTGTTTTTCCAAAGCGCCGTTCGCGCTTTTGATAGTCGGCAATGGCCGTCAGGAAATCGTCCTTGGTAAAGTCGGGCCAAAGCACGTTGGTAAAATACAATTCGGCATAAGCGGCTTTCCATAGCAGGAAGTTGCTAATGCGCTGTTCGCCGCCGGTGCGTATAAGCAAGTCCACATCGGGCAGGCGGGCGGTTTGCAAGTATTGTTCAAAAACTTCCTCGCTCACCTGTTGATGCCGGCCTTCGGCCAAAATCCGGTTTACGGCCGATACGATTTCGTTACGTCCGCCGTAATTCAGGGCCAGGGTCAAGGTCATCCTGTGGCCGGGCGATGTTTTTTCCAATATGGCGGCAAATTTTTCCTTTACGTAGGCCGGTAACTTTTCCATATCGCCCGCCACGTGCAGCCTTATATTTTTTTCGATCAAATTATCCTGTTCGCGTTCAATGGTTTCGGCCAACAGATTCATCAAGGTGTTGACTTCTTCCTGGGGCCGGTTCCAATTTTCGGTCGAAAAGGCGTAGAGCGTAAGGAACGGGATTCCCGTTTCGCCGGCGGCTTCCACGGTGCGCCGCACGGCATCCACGCCGTGCAAATGCCCGTAGGTTCGTTTTTGACCGCGTTGACGGGCCCACCGGCCGTTGCCATCCATAATAACGGCTACATGGCGGGGCAATTTGTCCGGATCGATATGTGGGTGCTTGGCGGTCATGGTCAAAATACATTTAAATAACAGGGCAATTTGCCGAATCCGTAGGAAAATCCGATGCCATTGGTCATAAACCAATCCTTACTCCAAGGGTTGCTCAATGGAATGACGTTATTATCGACTGTGCGCGAACCGTCCAAATTGTCCGAAAAAGTGTAACGAAGCAATAATTCGTAATGAAATTTCAGCCGGCGCGTTATCGAAAATTTGATACCGAAACCCACAGGTAAGGTATAAGCTCCGTCTCTAAAATTATAACCTTGGACTTGTGCAGTGGTTATGTAGTAGCCTACACCGGTCATCAAATAAGGTGTTACCACAATAAGTTTCCGCACCGGACGCTTGAAAGGATTGAGCGGCAAAAAATTATATTCCAGCAAAACGCTGATGTCCTTAATGTCGCCCGAGGAATTCCAGTTTCGAAGTCGCTTTCCGGCATTTGCCGACCGGCTGTCGGCCAGTTGCCATTGCGAATAGGTGCCATTGATGCGCAAGCTATACCACGGATTGATATTCCACCGGTAATAACCCGACGCATAAAATCCGTCGGGACGGACAAAATCGTCGCAGCCGATGTCGCTTATGATATTATTTCCGCCTCCCGTTAATCCGAACTCATATACCTGGGCTTGTAAACCCCAAAAGTTCAAGCTCATAAAAATACTTAGCAAAACGGGAAATAATTTCATTTACAATGATATATGAAATGCCTGCAAATATAGAAATATTGTGTCAATAATAACGTAAATCAGGTGTTTCTATTGTCATAGCCCCAAAATAATTTTCGTCGCAAGGTGCGGATAAAAGTGTATTCTTCCAGACGGATAAAATTCATCTTGAATCCCGCCCTTTTGACCGTTATGCGGGTTCCGAAAGGGATACTGGCCACGCGCGAATCCAAGGAGAGCAAAAATTCCTTTTCGCGCCCGTCCGGTACCAGGTTAATTTCATAATGGTCGGGAAGCACCAACGGCCGCACCGTCAGGTTGTGCGGTGCAATGGCATTGATAATCATTCCGCGCGTGTCGGGTGTAAGAATCGGCCCGCCGCAGCTAAGCGAATAGCCGGTGGAACCCGTGGGTGTGGAAATAATCAAACCGTCGGCCCAGTAGGTGCTGAGAAACTCCCCGTTGACCGAGACCTCAACGCTAATCATAGACGTGGAATTTTTCCGGGTAACGGTCAGTTCGTTCAGGGCAAAGTTCAATTCTTTGATTTTGGGCATTTCGGGCGTGGTTTCCACAGCCAATAAACTGCGGGGTTGAACATAATAGGCGCCGGCTAAATATTTATCCAAAGCCATCGTAATGCTTTCTTTGGGTATATCGGCCAAAAAACCCAAACGTCCGGCATTGATACCCATCAGCGGAATGCCGGTGTCGCGCACAATGGTGGCCGCACGAAGAATGGTTCCGTCGCCGCCGTAGGTAATAAAAAGCTCAGTTTCGCGCGGCAAATCCTTGTAACCTTGAAAACTCTGCCAAGGTTTTTCCGGCTGCCAAAGTGTTTTGAGATGGGCGGCAAAATTATGTTCTACGGCCAAACGGAAACCTTCGGTTTCCAAGTGCCGTAGCATTTCAATCAAGTATTGATAATCGGTATCGGGATAATAACGCGAAAAAACGGCTGCCAGTCGCATAAAAGCATGTTTTTCAAAGATAAGGAATAATTTGCGCCGGGACCAATTGATCCACCTTGCCACCGTTGCGTAAAATATCCCGCACAATGCTGGAACTGATGTGCGAGGTTTCGATGCCCGTTAGAAAAAACACCGTTTCCACGCCTCCCAGTTTCCTGTTGGTTTGGGCAATGGCTTTCTCGAATTCGAAATCCTGCGGATTACGCAGCCCGCGCAAAATAAAGTCGGCCTTTTGCCGATGGCAATAATCCACCGTAAGTCCCCGGTAGGCATCGATGCGTATTTTGGGATTCCGGCCGTAGACGGCCCGGATCATTTCCAAACGTTTTCCGGTGTCGAACATATATTTTTTGTCCACATTGATGCCCACGGCAACGATGATTTCGTCAAAAAGTTCCAAAGCCCGGTCTATCACATCGGTGTGGCCCAAGGTAATGGGGTCGAATGAGCCCGGAAAAACGGCACGTTTCATAGCAAAGTGGTAATCATTTCTCCGGTAAAATTAGCAAAAAAAGAAAAGACCCTCCTGCGGAGGGCCTTTTCGAATAAATTCGAGGATTGGGAATTATTGAATCAGAATAATTTCCACACGACGGTTTTTGGCGCGGCCGGAGCGGGTTTTGTTGGAGGCCACCGGACGGGTTTCACCGAATCCTTGGGCTTCCAAACGTCCGGCATCGATACCGTGGTCAATCAGGTATTGCTTAACGGCATCGGCACGGCGTTGGGAGAGTTTCATATTGTAATCGTCACTACCCACGCTGTCGGTGTGTCCTTCGATGCGGAATTTGGATGCGGGATATTTTTTCATAATCACCACAATAGCGTCCAAAACGGGAATGGTTTTGGCCGTAAACTCTGCACTGGCGGTTTTGAAGTAAATGGTTTTGGCGTATTCGTTGAGTTTGGCTTGTTCTTCCTTGGTGATTTGCGGACAACCTTTGTTGGTTTTCAAGCCCGGCGTGTCGGGGCAGAGGTCGTCTTTGTCGGCTACGCCGTCTTTATCGCGGTCGGGCCAAGGACAACCTTGGTTAGCCACAGGGCCGGCCACTTTGGGACATTGGTCGTCTTTATCGATAACACCGTCGCCATCGGTATCGGGGCATCCGTTGAAACGGGCCAAACCGGCGGTTTGCGGACATTTGTCGTTGGGGTCGATTACACCGTCGCCGTCGCTGTCGGGGCATCCGCCGTGGGCGGCATCACCGGCCAGTTTGGGGCAATTGTCGTCCTTGTCGGGAATGCCGTCACCGTCGGTATCGGGGCAACCGTTGAATTTTTCCAAACCGGGGGTTTGCGGACATTCATCTTTTTTATCCACAATGCCGTCGCCATCACTGTCTTTGGCACCCAGACGCAAAGCGATACCGGCCGAATGTTGGAAATAGTTATGCACATTGGGGTCGAACGAACGTTTGTAGGTACTTTCCACATAAAAGCCGAAATTGTCGCTCATCCAGCAGTTGAAACCCAATCCGGCATTAAGGGTACCGGCATCATTGTAGCCATACCAAGTATAACCTCCACCTAAGAGTAAATACGGATCGAATTTGTAACCGCTTTTGTGAATAAGTGCGTATTTCATATCCAAATCGACGCTCCAAAAGGCCTGACTAACGTCTTTATTGCCCAAGTGCGTGATATCATTTACCGACAAAACGCCCATCAAACTGAAATTACCGCCCAAATAACGGGCCACGCGGAATTGGCTCAGGGCATAGGCAATATTGTAATGATCACCTACATTAAAAAAGTTGTCAAAAAGTTTTTGCCCCAAGTAAGGATACTGCCCGTTGGATGCGGGATAGAAGTCCACGGCATTGGTCCCGATGTTGATTTGCCAGGGATAGGAATCGTTTTGTCCCCGGGAAATACCCCAGGTCAAGACCAAGACCAAGGTCAACGCGAGTTTTTGCAAGGTTTTCATAATGTGCATTTTTTTGAAATAATTGGTTTAGCACAAAGTTAATAAAAATATCGGACAATAAAGCGGAAAAAAACAGCATCCGTCGTATCTTACGGAAGTCCTATGTATTTATGCGTTTGTAAAGACAACCGCCAGCCGGGATTTTCCTCCAAAAAGGCCGTTATCAAAGGTAACACCTTATTCCTGCGGCTCCATTCGGGTTGAAGAAACAAATGCACCTCAGGCCCCACCATCCGGGCTTGTTGGCGGGCAAAGTCAAAATCCGTTTTATCGAAAACAATGATTTTCAGTTCATCGGCAAGGGCATAGCTTTGCGGCAAGGGTGCCGAAAATTTTTTGGGCGACAGGCAAACCCAATCGAAACGGCCGCTAAAAGTTTCGGTTCCCGAAGTTTCGAGATGAATTTTTTTGCCGGCTTCGCACAAGCGGGCGGTCAAATATTCCAAGTTATAGCCCAACGGTTCGCCGCCGGTAATGACCACTGTTTCGAGTTGCGGCGGAATTTGAACCAACACATCATCCACAGCCACCAACGGATGCCGTGCAGGGTCCCAACTTTCCTTCACATCACACCAATGGCAACCCACATCGCAACCGCCGATACGCATAAAAAATGCCGGTTTCCCCGTATGAAAACCCTCGCCTTGAATGGAGACGAAGGTTTCCATCACCGGAAGTGCCAAGCCCTGTTCCAATAATTCGGTTTTCCCCATTAGTTTTGGTCGAGGAGAGGCAAAGTTACAACTTCTGGAAAAACCGAAGTTTTTACTGCTTCTAACGCTTGATTAATTTATGCCTCTCTCCGTTGATTTTAATGGTATAAATACCAGCGGGTAGATTGAAAATATTAAGTGTTCGGGTAAAGATTTTAAATTTACGTATTCTTTTTTCGGTTATATCGAAAATTTCAATATCAAATGGAGGGGCGCTACCTTTAATAATTATTTCTCCTTCGGAAGGATTGGGATAAATAAGGTATTTCCGTTGTTCTGTACTACCGGTATTCAGTTGATTTTGAATAAACTTAAAATGCCCGTGTCGGATAGCAATAGCTCCGAACCCAGCTGTTACTTCAACGCCCAGTTGTATATGATAGATATATTGCTGTGGATTCAGATATCCCTCAACGATAAACCTGTTGAAAACACCTTTTAAATCCAGTGTGCCCGACATTAACCGTTCATTATCTTTGATAATTACCCTGCGACGTTCATAAAACCGGCCTCGCAAGGAATCGTCATAGCGCAAAGCAAATAGTTTTCCTAAAATTATGGTATCGGGCAAAGCATACGGATAATTAGGAATCCATGTTCCTTTTTGATCAAAAACAAAAAATAAATCGCCATCATTAGCCGAAAAATTAGTAAGATACGATTCATCGGTCATAAACATATTCATAGCGATTTTGAATTGATCATCACCAAATAATTGATCAAAATCAAACTCCAATTCCAAAGAATCAATTGAAGCGATTTGAAACGGGAAGCCCTGCAAATTTTCTCGCATGCCATAGCGGTTTCCCCAGAAAACATTACTATAACACCAAACGGACGATCCTCCGTAATCTCGGGCCAAGCCCGGAACATCCCAAATGATGAAAGTGGTGTCGGGCACAGAGCTTTTGTGAATGGTTGCTATACGGAAATCCTGACCGGGCACTGCCGTACCTCTACCCCAAAGATTATTATAGGCAGTCCATTGTGAAGCAGAATCAACATAATATTCTCCATGTTGATCCATCACCTCATATTCGGGGCTTAATTGTTGAATGAAGTAGTCATAGGCATCTACAATGATCAATGTATCAATCGATGCATCAATTCCCACAACCAAGGTATCGCGACGTATTATATCGAAGGCGTCGGGAATGGGACGGGCCACGCTAATAATTCCGGAATTGTTGTCAAGAGTATAATACCCGTCGTCATTTCCTGATATCAAAGTATAAGAAGCCAAGCCTTCTTGCGAGTCGTTCAAATCATATAACTGATCGCCGGCTTGTTCGTATTCAGACCGGTAAACCATAGTTTGAGCCACGGAAATCCCATAAGGGAGTAATCCGAAAACAAGCGTTAAAAAAAATTTTTCCATAAGCCTCTTTTTATCAAAAAAAAGAACAGATTTACACATGGTAAACCTGTTCTTCAAACAAAAACCTTATGGTCGCTTTATGAGCCGTATACTCATTTTGTTGTCGTTTATTTGCAAATTCAGCCAATAAACTCCCGGTGCAAAACGGGTCATATCCAAAATGGCTTCCGGGCCAGTGAAAATGCGATGTTCAATTAATTTTCCCGAAAAATCAAACAATGAGCCATCGGCCGTTTGATATTTTCCTGTAAACCGGATACTTATCATGTTAGGTGTAGGATTAGGATAAATAGATATCCCGTAGCGGGTCAAAAGGATATTTTTTAAGCCGGTAACATGAATACAATCGGACGTTACCGTACACTCCCCGTTGCTTATTTGAACGGCATAATATCCGTCCTGTGTGGGGGTAAAGTTTTGTTCGGTAGCCCCCGGAACCGGAGCAAAGCCATTGCTACAATCACCCCATTGGTAGGTATATTGTGTGCCCGAGGCATTGACTGTTAAAGTATATCCGTTTTGAGAAACGGTATTATCAATGGGTGTATAAATTACATTTTGCGTTTGGGTGGTAGTGTTACCGGCCGCATCTGTGTAGGTCCAGGTTACCGTAGTAGTTCCGGGGGTGTTGATAGGCAAATTGACATTGGTTGTGGCGGTAATTGTGCCATCCACATTGTCATTTGCGGTTGGCGGAGTAAGTGTGTTTATGGGACATTCCGACTGAATATCAGGAAGCGGGTTCACATGGGGTACCGGCGAAATAGTATCGGTAACAATCTTGACAGCATAGTCTTCCACTTCGCCAAAGGCCGTTCCACATGCTTGTGGATCGGTTCCATGATTACCTAAACGTACACGCATACGTAAAATTTGATTTTTCTGTGCCGAGCTTGGAACCGTAAAATTGACTTGAACAGATCCATCATTGTCAGGTGCAAATACAACACGTTCATCATCGGTAAATTCAGCATCGTGGTTATAATCTATCCAAACGGCATAATCGTTTTCATGCCACACCGGAGTGGAAGAAACGTAAATTTGATATGTGGCTCCGGCGATTAAATCCGTAACCGGCAAATCGTAGTAGTGATACAGATCATTGGCCGTGGTGTTATCCAAAACAACTTGGTTGTTGAAAGTGTCCGTGATCTTGGTTTCGGTAATATACAAGTCCGTGGGATTGGTTGAACCGGAAGCATCGCAATATTCAAACGGACGCAATGTGTACATGTAAGCATATGTACGGGTGGTATCGTTATTGGCACCTACGGCTTCGACAAGGAAATAAATCTTATCACCTGCATTCCCATCCGGCAAAGGCTCGTCCGACACCCATCTGTTGCCGGAAACAAGCGACATATTCATGCTTTGAGCCATATCATAGCTATTGAGAGAATATTTGACTTTTACCGAATTTAAGGACCCCGAATAATTAATATAGGCAGTTACATATTGTTCCATGGTTTCTTTTGGCATGCTCAAAGTAGGCGGGTTAGAGATATTTATCTTTGCTATTTCGGGATAATTTTCCCTGCCGGGAATTTTGATTCGCCATAATCCTCTTCCCCAGGTGGAGGCAAAAAGTTCGTTACTTGCTTCATTAATTTCCAATTCGGCAATTTTTACTTTGGGCATGCCATTTTGAAGTGGCAACCAAGTGGTGTCATTAAAATTCTTATAAAATACACCCAACTCCGTACCGGCATATATGCGATGTTCGGGTGTGTGATCTACCACTACATTGTGTACCGGAATATTATTCAAATTATAGGTAATGTTTTGCCAACTATTCCCGCCATTGGTCGATATGAATATTTTTTCGGCAGGATGGAACAGTTCGGCATAGGTTACCAACATTACATTATCATCATGCGGAGCAAAGGCAATATCACGGATAAAATAGTTGGGAAGTCCGTTTTGAATATCGGTAAATGTTACACCTCCATCGGTGGATTTCTTGATATGCTCGTAGTTTGAAACAGCCATAATTTGTGTGTTGTTGCGGGCTATTTCGGCATTATGAATATTGTCCCATGAATTCGAGCCGAAAATATCTGCACTCAACTTTGTCCAGGTATCACCGAAATCCTCACTTTTCCAAACCCCCTTGCGAAAACTATAAATAGTCATTTGATTTTTGGGGTCAAAGGCCAAAGGAGCCACCCAATAGGCTTGGTCGGAGCCAGCAGGAGTAATTCCTTGCACATCAATTCCTCCGTCAAAAGTTCGATAGATGCTACCGAATTGATAGCTACCTATAAAAGCCTTGTCATTCAATGGTATTACAACGGATTCCATACCATCGCCACCGGTAATCTCCACCCAACCGTCTTCGCAACGGTAACTTCCTCCGTTATCCTGTGAGCCATTCATAATTACTTCACGGTTACCTTGGCAAAGTCCCAAACGGTAATTTTCCCTGATTCCCGTGCCGAAACTTAGAATTTCCCAATTATTCCCACCATCGGAACTTTTGCACATAAATCCGTCGGTACCAATATAAAAACTGCCGTTTTGATACTTGGCCGGATGTAAATCGGCATGCACATAATCTGTGGCATGAAGCAATTCCTGCATGAAATTACTGCTGTTGTATCCCCCGTTGGTATTACCAAGCGACCAATGGGTTACTTGCTGCCAATTGATGCCGCCGTCGTTGGTAGCCATAATATCGACATAGCCGTAAATCATATTATCGGCATCATTTTTGTTTACGGCAAATCCGGTATAAAAAGACATATTAGGTTTGGCCAAAAACGTAAAATTTTGTCCTTGGTCGGTAGACTTCCATACTCCTTTATCGGAGGCGGCAAAAACGCAATCGGGGCAATCGGGGCTGGTGTCCAAAAATAATGCCTTATCATTCGGGTCATTATTGCCGTCTATCAACTGATTTGAAGTATTCCAGGTTTGTCCTAAATCATGCGAAATATAAATTTTACTCCTGTCAGCATTCCAAACGTCGTCAACAATATACACCGTGTTTGTGTCCGTTGGATGAAATGCAATGCTGTAAATTTCCGCATAGCTGGTGTTATCAAATATCGTATAGATGCGCGTCCAAGTCTGTAAATCGTCATGCGAAATATATAAACCCCGGTTGGTCCCTATAAAAATCAAACTATCGATAAAGGGGTGGCAACGGATAGTAAAAATCGAGAAGTCATCTCCCAAGCCACCATAGCCCACATTGGCAGGATTAAAGTTCGATTCATACCAGGTTTCACCTCCGTCGTCCGAACGATACACACCATAGGAATAATAATTGCCCGGATTGCGTACGTCCATATACATTTTATTGTGATTGAAAGGATTTACAGCAATAGCATGTGCGCCCGATGCAATAAGTACATCCGATTTGGGCGACCAAGTCTGGCCGCCGTCAGTAGATTTCCATAAACCTCCGGCTTCGGAAGTAAGAAATAATGTATCGGGTGTTAGCGAATATATGTCGGTTACCCGGCCAAGACCTGCCGAATAATGCCAGGTTATCGAATCGATAGTACGCGGCCCCAATTCTTCCCAGCCGGTTGTATTAATGGGACGAAGATATATTCCGGGTGTTTGGTGTAGGTATCCCTCCCATGCATGTTTCAAAAACAACGGGTCTTCCTTTGTCCTGTCGCCCGTTGGATAATATTTGTATTCATTCAAATATCGCCACCTTAAAAATTCGTTGTATTCCGATTCTCCTAAGCCATTTGGCCTAATACCTTCGGCCTTAAACTGCATTTCTGCATAATGCACCACATCATAGAAATTAATTCTTTTGTCTTTGGCTAAATCTTTCCACGATTGTGCATAAAAATTCCAAACAAATAAAATGCTCCAAAAAACGGAAAAAAATACACTTTTGCTCATGTAGATTGATTTTTGGTTGTAAAAGTATCAATATTTCCAACCAAAAATTGAAAAATACAGAAATCCTCCATTGGACAAATATTGGACAAAGGTCATCAAATCAATCACTGGCGCTTTCCTGGGATATTTTCCGGACAAAATCATCCAGTGATTCGTTTCGCGGTAAGCCCAATTTTTTTTTGATGCGATAACGCATCTTATGCACGGCTGAAAGCGTTACATTTTGCATAACCGCAATTTGTTTATTACTCATGCCCACATGGATATAAGAAAGTAAACGTATTTCGGAACTGCTCAATTGCGGAAAACGTTTTTTCAAACCGGAAATAAAATCAGGATGAGCCTGTGCAAATTTTTCGAAAAACAATTCTATATCGCGTTGGAGGTTTTGTGTGGCTTTTATCTCTCGTATAATACGTTTGATTTGGTCCTTGGCTCCGGTGGAGTGTTTATCAATATTAACCAACCGTTTGTATAGGTCATCTACAAACCGGGCTTTTTGTTCGGCTAATAATGCAATGGATGTAAGTTCCTTATTTTTTTGACGGATTAAATAACGGGTTCGTTCTTGTTCAAAGCGCCAAATCTCATCCTTCTTCTTCCACAAATTCCGGTATGTTCGCAACCAAATGATCAACAATATCAGCAATAAAAATCCTGCAAAAATTAAGATATTTTGAATAAGGGATTTTTGACGGGCGGTTTTTAAATTTTTCTTTTGCAAAGCAATAATCTCATCTTTTTTCAAAGAATTATAATGATCGGCTATTTCCTTACTAATCCGTTCCCGTTCATTAGCCAACATAGAATCTTTTAAAAAGGCAATCTGTTTCCAACCTTTCAATTGCCCGGTAGTATTCCCACGTATTGAATCCACTGCTGCCAATAGTTGTAAATTCATTATCCAACGGTCGTATCGTTTTAATCTTTTGGACCAAAAAACACCTCTTCGGGCATAAAAATCCGTGGAATCCAAATCTTGTTGCCCTAATTTTAAAGTGGCCAAGTTATAATACAATGTGGGTAATAAATAATAATCCTTTGAGATTAATGCCGATTTGGCCGCTAAACGTTGATAATAACAAGCCGAATCCGCCCGGCCCAATCGTTGGTAAATGGTCCCCAAATTAGTCCATAGCATATTACGGTAAAACAAATCCCGCGAAGGTGTAAACTGCAAAGTCTTAAAAAAATATTTTTTTGCATCATCGTAGGCTCCGAAACGGAAATATGCATAAGCCAACGCAAAATTTAACTCCTTTGATAAGGAACTATCTACAACAAATGTTATTTCACCTTCAATTTCTTTTAAACTATCCAATGCAGCATGCACCGATCCACTTTCCAAACTAATGATATTTTGCAAAATACGTGTTCTGATAAATCCATTCACATTACCGGATTTTTTAAACACTATTAAAGCTTTGTTCAGCGACTTTCCCGCCAACTCCTTTTTGCCTATTTCCCTGTATATTTTAGCTTTTTCCAACCACAAATCACCCGCAAGCCCGTCTGCTTGAACGTTCTGCGCCATTGCATTGTCCAAAACTTTCATCGCTTGGTTAAGCTTCCCCATCGACCGCAATACACGGGCTTTTAGCCAAAGTAGGCGAAGTCTGTTTGCTTTGGTTATAATTTTATTCTTACGACTCAAAAGACCATCAACCACAGCCAACGCCATGCTATCTTGATGCAACATCCGCAGGGAATCCACATACATGTGAATGTCTTGCCAAGAAAACTTTTCAACCTTTTGTGCCTTAACTACCGGAATGTACAAGGCAAGTACGAGTAAAAACAATATTTTTTTCATAACATGGAGTTAGTCTTATTTTTCATCCGATAAAATTCCAAAAACCCGCCTTGCGGAAATTCTCCTTGAAAATCCTGACTGTGGTTTGATGTTCGGGTAATTGCATACCCGGATCTTTTTCCAAAAACCGCGCAGCTGCATTGCGCGCCCGCTGCATCAAAAGCCCGTCCTTGACCAGGTCGGCGATTTTGAGCCGCATCATTCCACTCTGCTGCGTGCCCATGATGTTGCCCGGGCCGCGCAGGCGTAAATCCGCTTCGGCTATGCGAAACCCGTCGTTGGTCTCGATCATGGTGCGGATGCGTGTACGGGCTTCTTCCGACAGTTTGCCGTCGGTAATCAGGATGCAGTAGGACTTGTCGGCACCACGGCCCACACGGCCGCGCAATTGATGCAACTGACTCAGCCCGAAGCGTTGCGCACTTTCGATAATCATCACCGTGGCATTGGGCACGTCCACGCCAACCTCGATGACGGTGGTGGAGACCAAAACATCGATGTCGCCCCGCTTGAAGGCCTGCATCACCGCTTCTTTCTCGGCGGGCTTCATGGCCCCGTGCACCATACCCATACGAATGCCCGAAGGAACAAACTGCTGGGCAAGCCGGTCGTATCCTTCCATTAAACTTTCCAAATCCAACACCTTGCTTTCTTCGATGAGCGGAAAAACGATGTAGGCCTGCCTGCCCGCCTTCACTTGACGGCGGACAAAATTGTAGGCCTTCTGTGCCTCGCGTGCATAAAGGTGATGCGTTTCCACCGGCTTGCGTCCGGGCGGCAATTCGTCGATCACCGAAACATCCAAATCCCCGTAATGACTCATGGCCAAGGTGCGCGGAATGGGGGTGGCCGTCATAATGAGCATGTGCGGCGGAATTTGGTTTTTCTTCCACATTTTGGCCCGCTGTGCCACGCCGAAACGATGCTGTTCGTCGATTACCGTCAATCCCAGGTTGCGGAATTGCACGTTGTCTTCCAACAAAGCATGAGTGCCCACCAGGATATGCAAGCGGCCGCTTTGCAGGTCGTTCAGCAAGATTTTACGCTCGGATTTTTTGGTGGAACCCGTGAGCAAGCCGATTTGAATCCCCAAAGCATCGGCCCATTTTTTCAGGTTTTGGAAATGTTGGGTGGCCAATATTTCGGTAGGCGCCAGCATGGCCGCCTGAAATCCGTTGTCCACCGCCAAAAGCATCGAAAGCATAGCCACCACGGTTTTTCCGCTTCCCACATCGCCTTGGAGCAAGCGGTTCATCTGCGTGCCCGAACGCAGGTCGCGACGTATTTCGCGCACCACACGTTTTTGGGCGCCGGTCAGGTCGAAAGGGAGCACTTCTTTGTAAAACTTGTTGAAGTAATCACCCACTTTTTGGAACACATGCCCCTTGATTTTGGTCTTGCGGTAACGGTTTTTGTAAAGCAATTGCAGTTGCAGGAAAAATAATTCTTCGAATTTTAGCCGGTATTGTGCCCGCGACAAGCTGTTCATATCCTTGGGAAAATGCACGCTGCGCATGGCTTCGTCTTTGCCGGTGAGTTGATAGTCGCGAAGCATCCAACCGGGCAGGGTTTCCGAAAAACGTATGGCCGGATTTTGGAAGGCGTCGAACATAATTTGCCGGAACACCTTGTTGGTTACTCCGCGCTTGGTCAGTTTTTCGGTGGACGGATACACGGGAACCAATCCCAAATAACCCCGTTGCTTAAAACTTTCGGCCGTTTCGGTTTCGGGATGCACCATACTCACCCGCTTGCCGAACCAATTCAACTTCCCGTAAACCACCACGGGCGTGCCGGGCGGGAATTTCTCTTTTACCCAGCCGTAATTTCTGAACCATACCAATTCCAGGGCGGCATCGCCATCTTCGAGCACGGCCACCAATCGCTTTGTTTTACCACTTCCTTCGATGCGGTAGGAAGCGATTTTTCCGTAAACCTGCACATCGGCGGGGGCCCATTGCAGTTCGTTGATGCGGTAAACCTTGCTACGATCCACATAGCGATTGGGAAACAGGTGCAACAAATCGTGCACCGTAACAATGCCCAATTCCTTTTCGAGCAAGGCGGCCCGGGCGGGCCCTACGCCTTTGAGAAACTTAACGGGTTGTAACCAAACCGGATGGGTTTCCATAGCCCGAAAGATAACAAAAAACAGGCATTATTTTACCGCCTGTAAGCGCAGTGTAAATTGAGCGAAAAATCTAAGTTGTTCATTATCGAAAAAAAAAACTCTGTACCGGACTCCGTGTAACGCTGTGGTAAAATTTATAAAAAACCACAGAGGACGCAGAGTTATATTTCACAGAGTAACACAGAGAGATATTTTTTCAAAATTTCACCGAGTTACAAATCGGCGATGTCCTTTAATGTTTACAGTAGTGGAAAGGAATAAAACTCTGCACGACTCTGTGCCGTACTCTGTGCGACTCTGTGGTTAAATTTTATAAACCACAGAGGACTCAGAGTTTTTTTCACAGAATAACACAGAGGGATAATTTTTTGTAAGATTAGGCCGGCTTGCAAAGTAGCAATATTCTTCAATGTTTACAATAGTGGAAAGGAATTAAAACTCCGTGCAACGCTGTGCCGGACTCCGTGCGACTCTGTGGTTAAATTTTAATAACCCCCGAAGGCGCAGCGATAGTGAAAAATCAGTCGATATCTATCCACACTATCCGGCCGGAAATTTTGTAACTTCGTAGAACCGATTTCCCGAAAAACCACCCGCGATGATACGGCTTAAACTTATGCGCCAAACACCCACCATCACCTTCTACCGGGCCGATGATTCCACCGGCCTGGCATTGCCTTTTGCCGACGGCGGCATACGGGCCGGCTTTCCTTCGCCCGCGCAGGATTATATGGACTTGACCCTGGATTTGAACAAGGAACTCATCAAGCATCCGGCCGCCACCTTCTACGGACGCGTCAAGGGCGATTCCATGAAAGATGCCGGCATTTCGGACGGCGACATCCTGGTGATCGACCGTTCGCTGGACTGGCAGGACGGCATGACGGCCGTATGTTTTGTGGACGGGGAATTTACGGTCAAAACCATTCGCCGCCAAGACGGCAAAATCCTGCTGATGCCCGCCAATGCCGACTATGCGCCCATTGAAGTAACACCCGAAAACGAATTTATGATTTGGGGCATCGTTACCTATGTGATCAAAAAAATGTAAGCCGTGTTTGCCCTGGCCGACGGAAATAATTTTTACGTATCCTGTGAACGCGTGTTCGACCCTTCGCTCAAAGGGCGGCCCGTGGTGGTGCTGTCTAACAACGACGGGGTGATCATTGCCCGTAGCAACGAGGCCAAACGCATGGGCATTGCCATGGGTACGCCGGCTTTTCAAGTGCGCCGGCTTATCGAAAGCGGAAAACTTGTGGCTTTTTCGTCCAACTATGCGCTCTACGGCGATATGTCGGACCGGATGATGCGGATTTTCGGCGAATTTACGCCCGGGGTGGAAATATATTCCATCGACGAGGCCTTTTTGGATTTCCGGGGATTTCCGCCCGCTACGGATTTTAAAGCGCTGGGGCAGAAGATTCGCCGGCGCGTCCGGCGCTATATCGGCATTCCGGTGAGCATAGGTTTTGCGCCCACCAAAACCCTGGCCAAAGCGCTGAACCGTATAGCCAAAAAACACATGCCCGGCGGGGTGGCCGTGGCCGATACGCCGGCCAAAATACACCGCGCCCTGGAAATGACACCCGTGGAGGACGTGTGGGGCATCGGACGGCGCTATGCCGAACGCCTTCAACGGCAAGCTGTGCATACGGCCGCCGATTTCGTCCGCCTGCCCGACAAGTGGATACGCAAACGCATGAGCATTCAAGGCCTGCGTACCAAATACGAACTTCTGGGTCGTCCGGTATGGGATTTGGAACAAGGCATTCCGCCGCGCAAAGCCATTCGCACGGCACGCACTTTTGTCAAAGACACTTCCGACAGGGATTTTGTGGACGAAGCCATTGCCCATTTTACGGCCGTGGCGGCCGAAAAACTACGCGCGCAGGGCTCATGGGCCCGTTACATCACCGTTTTTTTGCGCACCAACCGTTTTCGTAAACAACAGGATTACCGGGCTTTGCACTATACCGTAACCTTACCTTATGCCACCGGCAGCAGCATTGTGCTTATCCACTATGCCCGCGAAGCGCTGCGCCGTATTTGGAGGCCGGATTTGGCCTACAAAAAAGCCGGCATTATGCTTACGGGTTTGCAGCCCGAAGGCCATAGGCAATTGAACCTGTTCCGGCCGTTTGCCGACGAAAAACATTACCGGCTGATGCAAGTGATCGACCGTATCAACCGCACCGAAGGACGCCACAGCGTGCGCATTGCCGCCCAAGGACAAGCCCGTGCCTGGCAACTGGCCCAAATGCGCCGCTCACCGCGCTACACCACACGTTGGGACGAAATTATACGGGTTTATGCGCGGTAAGTCCTTGTTTTTTTGGCTTGCGGCTTTATGGCTATCCACCGCCACGGCACAAAATACCGACACGCTTTGTGTGGCCTTTACGGGCGATATTATGATGCACGGCCCGCAAATCCGCGGCGCATTTGATAGCCAAAGCGGACGCTATGATTTCGATGCATCCTTCGGATGGATTGCTCCTTTGTTTTCCTCCGCCGATGCGGTTGTGGGCAACCTGGAAACCACTTTGGTCAAACGGAATTATACGGGCTATCCGCGCTTTGGTGCGCCCGAAGTGCTTGCTTTGGCCTTGCAACGGGCCGGATTCACACACCTGATGACGGCCAACAACCACAGCTGCGACCGGGGTGCCGAAGGCATCGGCAACACCGCCGCCACCCTCGACAAACTGGCTATGGAACACACGGGTTCGGGGGTCTTACCTTTGGACAGCGTTCCCTATGCCGAAATACGAAAGGGCCGTATCCGGCTGGCCGTGCTCAATTACACCTATGGCACCAACGGCTTGCCCGTGCCGCAGGGATGTTATGTCAATATCCTGGATACTGCCCGTGTGCGACACGATGTGGAACGACTGCGGGCCTCGAAGCGCTTCGACGACATCATCGTGTTCTTGCACTGGGGGCAACAATACCGCACGCATCCTTCGCCCGGGCAATTGCGGTGGGAAAAATTTCTGCACAGCTTGGGTATCCGTATCATTATCGGCAATCATCCGCACGTGGTGGAGCCGGTGGTTTGGAATAAAGAAAAAGGAAAACTTACGGCCTATTCGTTGGGGAATTTTATTTCGAACCAACGGGATTTTCCGCGCGACGGCAGTGTGGTGTTGTGGGTTCGATGGATAAAACGCCAAGGGAAATTGTATTTGGACAGTGTGCGTTACTTGCCGGTGTGGGTGTATAAATACCGTAGCGGCGAACGCTGGTATTTTGAAGTTTTGCCCACAAGTTTGTTCGTGTTGCGTAAATCCTATTTCGATAATGATGCGGATTTCCGTAAGATGGTGCGTTATCATCTTTATATCACCGGTTTTTTGAAACAAATTCCGCAAAAAACAATGCAAGCGGGATTGGATAATTTACTTCCACCACCGCATTTGTGGGATTTACCGAAGCTAAAAGTATGGCCGCAAAATTGGATAAAGTAAGGAAAGACGATAGGATAAAAAGATGCTATCGGAAAGAAAATGTAACTTTGTTCGTAACAAACCCTTGGAAAGGTGAAAAACCGGCTTTCGGATATTTTCAGATACAGCACGCATATTTACAAGGCCGTGTTGGTGCTGGGTTCGGTGCTCGTGTTGCTTTATTTTTATCCGCAACGCGAGCGTTTTCCCTACACCTATTCCGCGGGGCAATTGTGGCATTATCCCGATTTGTATGCGCCCATGGATTTCAGCGTGGACGAACCGGCGGTTTCGGTTCGTAAACGGAAAGATTCGATTCGCAAAACAACACCGGCTTTTATACGGGAAATTCCCGTGGATACCCAAGCGGTTTTCCGGCGTATTGCCGGGGATATTGGCGGAGGTTCCTTTTGGGAACTTTTTGGCGAAACTACCACAACACAAACGGCAAGGAAGGTTTTTTCGGAACTCTACCGCCGGCAAATCATCCGCGGGATGCCTGATAGTTTGGTACAGCATCCGGTTTGGCTACGACGTGGAAATCAAGTGTTGATGCTGGACAGCGCGGGCTATTTGCCCTTGGGGCGGGTTAAGCGGTTCCTGGAATCCCGTTTAAATAAACTTCCGCCCGGTGAACGTAGTCGGATTATGGCGGCTTTTTTCAAAAACCTGAAACCCACGGCCGAATACGACGATGCATATACCCGCAAATATTTCAAAACCGCTTTGGATGCCATACGTCCGGCCAAAAAAATTTACTACAAAGGCGAACGATTGGCCTCGACGGGCGAACGGCTTACCGCCACACAAGTGCGGGCGTTGGATGCGTTGAAACAAATCTATGCCCGCGACCAAAGAAATTTCGGTTGGATTCGTTTGGGCTTCGTATTGATTGTTTTGACATTGTTCGCCCTGTTCTTGTTTTACTTGAATCTATACGAAGAACCCATTTATAATAACAATGCGGCGCTCACCTTGATTTTTATCAACATCCTGCTGGTGAGCGTTATGGTGTTTGTTACCCAAAGGTATTGGCCGTTTTATGTGTTTGCCGTGCCGTTTATCATACTTCCGGTGATTGTGCAAACCTTTTTCAACCGGCGTGTGGCCTTGTTTGCCTTGGTTGTGGGTGTGGTGATTGCATCGTTGGGCGTTACGGAAACCACCACCTACGGTTTGGTGCAAACCACGGCCGGATTGGCGGCTTTGCTGTCTATGCGTAACCTGACCACCCGGAGCGAGATGTTCCTGTCGATTATGCGCGTAGTCATTGTTTATGCTGTGGTTTACACCGGTTATATGCTGGTTCGCCAAGGCGATTGGGCGGGTTTGGACTGGCGTGTGTTTTTGCTTTTCCTGCTCAGCGGAATATTGGCGGTGGTGCTGATGCACGAGCTGATTTTGTTGTTCGAAAAAATGTTCGGACTGGCTTCGGATGTGAGTTTGTTGGAATTGCTCAACACCAACAACAAATTACTGCGTAATTTGGCCGAGAAGGCGCCGGGAACTTTCCAGCATTCGATTCAGGTGGCCAATTTGGCGGAGGCCATAGCCAACGAATTGGGTGCCAATGCTTTGCTTGTCAGAGTGGGGGCTTTGTATCACGACATCGGTAAGATGAAAAACCCCAAATATTTTACCGAAAATCAAACATCGGGCATCAATCCGCACGAAAACTTGCCGCCCCGGGAAAGTGCACATATCATTATCAGGCACGTGTTGGACGGCATAGAAATGGCACGGAAAAACAATTTGCCCGAGCGGATTATTGATTTTATTCGCACACATCACGGGCGCGGCTTGGTGTATTATTTTTACAACAAGGCCAAGGAACAAAACGAGGATATTAATCCCGAGGATTTCCGGTATCCGGGTCCCGATCCGTTTTCCAAGGAAACAGCCATTTTGATGATGGCCGATTCGGTGGAAGCGGCGTCCAAAAGTTTGGCCTTACCCACGGCCGAACAAATCGATACTTTGGTGGACCAAATCATCGATCGGCAGTTGCAGGAAGGGCTTTTGATGAATAGTGATTTGAGTTTGAAGGAAATCAGCAAGGCGAAAAAAGTGCTTAAAAGCAAGCTGAAAAATATTTATCATTTGCGGGTGGCCTATCCGGAAATGAAATAAAGTTTTTTTGTAAATTTGCACTTGCCAAACGGAGAGGTGCCGGAGTGGTAACGGAGCGGATTGCTAATCCGTGCACGCGAAAGCGTGTCCAGGGTTCGAATCCCTGTCTCTCCGCTTTTTTTATTTGTGCCCGTTTTGATAGCGGGGTATAGCGCAGCCCGGTTAGCGCGCCTGGTTTGGGACCAGGAAGTCGCAGGTTCGAATCCTGCTACCCCGACCTGCATTGGCCGCGTAGCTCAGCCGGATAGAGCAGCTGCCTTCTAAGCAGCCGGTCGCAGGTTCGAATCCTGCCGCGGTCGCTTGGTTCCCGGGAGGTGCTTTCATCTCCCGTTTTATTATCCCGCATAATGTTGGCTCATATTGCCTTGGGGAAAAACCAAGCACTGCGAGGGAAAACAAGCGAGGTCTGTGCGTTGGCTACCGGAAGCGCAGACTTGCCGGAGCACAAAAAAATATAGTGCCTAAAATTTACGGATCCACATTCACCGCCAACCTCACGTTGCGATAGTGGGGAATGGCCCGGAAGTTATGCACGATTTTACGAAGCATCTCGCGCTGGCGGCGGTCGGAGCGGGTGGGGTCGAATTTGACCAAAATTTCCTTGATGTAATCGTTGCGAATTTTGTAAACCGCCGGTTCCGAAGGGCCCAAAACATTGGGGAAATAGGCCGTAAGGGCCTTGGCAAGCCAATCCGATGCGCGATTTAGATTTTCGGGGTTGCGGGCTTTGAGTTCCAAACGCACCATTTTGTAGAAGGGCGGATAGCGGAAATTTTTTCGTTCGCTGATTTCGGTTTCGAAAAATCCGCGATAATCGTGGCGGAGCACAAAATCCAACACCGGGTGGCGGGTTTCGTAGGCCTGAATGAGCACCTGTCCGCGTTGCTGGCGGCGTCCGGTGCGGCCGGCAATTTGGGTAAGCAATTGGAAGGCCCGTTCGTGGGCCCGGAAATCGGGGCGGGCAATGAGCTGGTCGGCACTGACAATAACGGCCAAACTCAGCAAGCCGAAGTCCAAACCTTTGGTCATCATTTGCGTGCCCACCAGGATGTCGAATTCGTGCCGGCGAAAACTTTCGATAATTTCTTCGAGGGCGCGTTTGCGTCGCATGCTGTCGGCATCCATACGCCGGATGCGGAACGATGGAAAAATTTCTTGCAGTTCGTCCACGATTTTTTGGGTTCCGCGGCCCAAAACGTCCAATTCCGTGCTGCCGCAGGCCCGGCAACGGTGCTGAACAGGCATCCGAAAGCCGCAGTAATGGCACTGCAAGCTCTGGTCGTGGCGGTGATAGGTAAGCGGCACCGAACAATGGGGGCAATGTTCGATATGGCCGCAGGTTTTGCACACGGTAACCGGCGCATAACCGCGGCGGTTGATAAACACCATGGCTTGGAGGCCGTCGCTTACCGTTTGCCGGATGGCGTCCAGGGTTTCGGAAGCAAACGATAGTTTTATCCGGCCTTCTTTGTAGGCCTTGATTAAATCCACAATGCGAATTTCGGGATCGGGGGCTTGGTGGTATTTGGTGGTCAGTTCCACCAGGGCGTATTTGCCTTGCCGGGCATTGTGATAGCTTTCGACCGAAGGCGTGGCGCTGCCCAAAAGCAAGCGCGCACCGGTGTAGCGGGCCAGAACGGTGGCCATATCGCGGGCCTGGTAAAAAGGTTGGTGGAAATATTCCTTGTAGGACTGATCGTGTTCTTCGTCCACCACAATCAGGTCAAGGGCCTTGAAAGGCAGGAACAGCGCCGAACGCGTGCCTATGACCAGGCGTGCTTGTTCGTCGTTATGCAGCACGTGCCGCCAAATTTCGTAGCGTTCCATGGGTGTGTAGCGCGAGTGGTAAACAGCCACCGTATTGCCGAAACGCTCACGAATGCGGGCCACCATTTGCGTGGTCAGGGCAATTTCGGGAAGCAGGTAGAGCACTTGGCGTTGGCGGCGAAGCGTTTCATCGATCAGGTTGAGGTAGATTTCGGTTTTTCCGGCGGCCGTAACGCCGTGAAGCAGGACGGGTTTCCCGGTTTGCCATTGTGTTTGAATTTCTTGCCGGGCTTTTTCCTGGGCCCGGTTGAGCCGGGGAACGGGCCGGGCGGTTTCGTCGAACACCTGACGGTCGACCGGCACTTTGATTTCGCGGAATATGCCTTTGTCCACCAAAGCTTTAATGATGTTCGACGAAAAACGTTCGGTCAAAACCTTTTTGGGCACCGGATGGCGGCGCGGCAAATATTGACTGTAAAAGAACAGCACGGCTTCCTTTTGCTTGACGGCACGGGACGACAGGTCGTTGAGCACTTTTTCCACGGCCCGTTCGTCGGCCGTGTCGATATAGCTTACCAAACGCGGTTTGTAACGTTCGCGCACACGGGCCTGCAAGTCCACCAGGCCGTTGTCGGCAAGCCAATGGATGATTTTCAGTGCCCGGGCTTTGTTTTTGCTTTGTTGCACCAGGTCTTTGATGCCCGTGCCGAGCCGGTCGTCCA
>JALWYR010000022.1 GCA_027003085.1 Flavobacteriales bacterium | reverse complement strand
GCAGCGGTGCCGGAGCCGGGCCCGTTATTTATACTTTGGCCAAGGCCGGATGGGAAGTTTTGGTGCTGGAAAAAGGCCCTTGGTTGCGCACGGCCGATTTTCGCAAAGACGAACTGGTGGCCACGCGACGCAGCGTTTATACGCCACCGCTCCATAAGGAATTTCACGTGCTTTCGCTGCGCGAAAACGGGCGTTGGAACGACTACACCACCTACGCCCTGGGTTGGGATTTTTGGAACGGCAATATGGTAGGCGGCTCGTCCAACTTGATGAGCGGTTATTTCCACCGGCTTAAACCCGTGGATTTCCGGCTGCGTTCGGTCTTTGGCGATATTCCCGGGGCCAATGTGGAGGATTGGCCCATTGATTACGCCGATTTGGAGCCTTATTATGCGCTTGTGGAACGTGTTGTGGGCGTGTCGGGACGGGTGGTGCCGCATCGATTTCAAGAGCCGCGTTCCACGGCGGATTTTCCGTATCCGCCCTTGGACGAAAATGCCGTTTCGGGCCTTATCGACCGGGCGGCGGCGGAGACCAGACTGGAAGTGATACCCACACCGCGGGCCATTTTGTCGCGACCCGAGGGTGAGCGTAAAAGTTGTTATTATTCCAATTACTGCGGAAGCTACGGCTGCGCATCGGACGCCAAAGGTAGTTCGCGTGTGGCTTTGATTCGCGAAGCCCTGCGCACGGGCAACTGCACGGTGATAACCGGGGCCCAGGTATTTGCCTTGGAATCCGACGGGCATCACCGCATCCGCAAAGCACATTATTTGGACCCGCAGGGACGCAAACACAGTGTGAGCGGAAAACTTTTCGTGGTGGCCGCCCAGGCGGTGGAAACGGTGCGTTTGATGCTGATGAGCCGCAATGCGGAATATCCCGACGGCATCGGAAACCGCTACGGACAAGTGGGCAAAAACCTGTTGTTTTCGGCCGGTGGCGTTGGCTCGGGCGATTTGGTAGCCGGTGATTTCGACGCCGATAGCTTTCGTGAACTGATGCGCCCGGGCTTGTTTGTCAACCGCAGTATGCAGCATTTTTACACCTACGACGACCCGTCCACCGGGCGCCGGGTCAAAGGCGGAACGGTGGATTTCCTTTTTGAGCACGCCAATCCCGTTCCGCGCGCCTTACGCCGGATGTGGGACGGCGACCGCCTGCTATGGGGCGAAGCGCTGAAAAAACGCGTGCACGAACATTTTACCCGGCGCCGGCGCTTGCAAGCCGAAATATTCGTGGATTGGCTGCCCAACGACGATTGTTTTGTGGATTTGGACCCGCACCATAAGGACGCCCGCGGATTGCCCGTGGCGCGCATTCGCTTGGGCGGACACGAAGCCAACCTGAAACCCGCCCGGTTTTTGGCCCGCCAAACCCGGCGTATTTTCGAAGCTATGGGACTGAAAGACATCCGTTTTTCGATTTCCAACGACCCGCCGGCCAACCTGCAAGCGGGCGGAATGCGCTTCGGCACCGACCCGCGCCGTTCGGTGTTAGATCCCTATTGCCGCGTTCACGATGCCGATAACCTCTATGTTACCGACGGCAGTTTTATGCCCACGGGCGGTAGTGTGCCCTACACCTGGACCATCTATGCCAATGCTTTCCGCGTAGCGGAACACTTGGTTGCACTAGGGAAAAAATAGGTTTCACCCACGGCAAACATAAAGGGCTGTTAGCACGCCCAAAGCATTGGCCGTGGCATCCCACACATCGCCCGTGCGGTTAAGGGGTAACACCGCTTGCAACACTTCGACCATAATGCCTAACAAAATCAGGGCTGCCGCCAGGCGCCAAGTGCCGGATTCAACCGCTTGTTTCCACAGGACAAACAAAAAGAAATACATAAAAAAATGCACGGTTTTGTCCGAACCGTGCGCCCAATGCAAATCGGGCAAGGGATAGATGCTTATTCCTATCAGGAACAAGGTGTAGGCCCAAGCCGCAATGCGAAAAAAACTATTTGGCGATATATGCTTGGTATTGCTGTGCATCCATCAAATCGTCCAGCTGGGATGCATCCAGGACTTTGATTTTGACAATCCAACCCTCGCCGTAGGGGTCGGAATTGACCAATTCGGGTGCATCTTCCAGTTTTTCGTTGAATTCGAGCACTTCGGCATCCACGGGCATAAACAGGTCCGACACGGTTTTGACCGCTTCGATGGTGCCGAACACTTCGTCTTTATCCACTTTTTCGCCCACGGTTTCCACTTCCACATACACGATGTCGCCCAGTTCGCTTTGGGCAAAATCGGTGATACCCACCAGGGCGGTGCCGTCGCCGGCTACTTTTATCCATTCGTGCTCTTTGGAGTATTTCAGGTCTGCGGGAAAGTTCATAATCCGTTGCTTTTGTCGGGACAAATTTAAAGGAAAAATCAAAACGCAAGTCAAGCGGAAAATATTTTTTAGAAACGCTCCGGCGGCCCGGGGTCGCCTCCGCGGCTTCGCAAGCCTTCGAGGCGCCGGCGGCGGAATAAAATTCCGCTGCCGGCGGCGCAAAATTTTGCGGCAAAAGGATTGGCTGCCGATTATTCCGGCCTTATGCAATGGCCCCATCAAAATTCCATCTGATTTTGCGCCGCCGGCTCCGCGCTCACGCGCGGCGCCGGCGCCCTTTGTCTTGCTTCGCAGCTTCGCGAACCGCCTTGCGGCGTTTCGCTTCGCGGCTCCGGGAACCTACGGCTTCCCAGGGCCGGCGCCAATGCCACGCCTTGTTTCCCTTCGCTGTTCCGGCAGCCCTGCGGTCTGCCTCCACGGCTCCACAAGCCGGCGGCTTCCTTGGGCCTGCGCCAAGGGCCGCGCCTTGTCTTGTTCCGCAGCTTCGCAAGCCGTCAGGCCTCCACAATGCTCCGGCCTTTGTCTTGCTCCGCGGGCCTCGGAACCCTCCGGTTTCCTCGGCGGCTACGGGAACCGGCGGCTTCCAGGAGCCAACGCGAAAGCCGCGCCTTGTTTCCCTTCGCAGCCCTGGCAGCCCTTGGCCGCTGCCATGCAGCATGCCCGGGCTGCCCGGGAGGTCGCCAGGACAAACAAGGCAGTCCCTGCTCTATGTCGGCGATTCACCAGTGGCATTTCACCGGATTCCGGAAACCACCCTTTGTTTTTCCCAAAAAATATTTCATATATTTGCATCGCTTTTTCACAGACCCGTGGTGTAACGGCAGCACCGCAGATTTTGGTTCTGCTTGTCCAGGTTCGAATCCTGGCGGGTCTACAAGGATTACTAATGCGGCAGCCGCTCTCGGCTGCTTTTTTTATTTTTGTCTTATGAAATTACGACCGATTTTATTGTTTGTGTTTTTCCTTATCCTTGCCGGATGTGATTCTCCTTCCTCGTCATCCGTCAAGCCGGCTTCGTTGCCCACCGACACGCTGGCCCATCATCAACCCGTGCAGCAATTTTTGGGCTTCGACCTGCGGCACTATCGCGTGCTTCACGACACGGTCAGGCCCAACGAAACCTTTGGTAAAATCCTTTTGGCCCGGGCGCTTCGTCCGGCCGATGTTTTTCGCATCTCGGACATGCTGAAAAAACATTGGGATGTGCGCCGTATTCGTGCCGGACGGCCTTATCATTTGATTTTTCCCAAACAGGCCGATTCCCTTACGCCGCCCGTGGCTTTCGTTTACGAAGATTCGCCGGTGGACTTTAAATTGGTTTATTTGGACAGCATCAACAGCCAATATCCTTTTTCCGACATACAAAAACCGGTGGAGGAACGCGTCAAAAAAATTTCGTTACCCATCCGGCAGTCGCTTTTCGGCGATTTGGAGGCACGCAAAGTCAGTCCGGTGTTGGCGTTACGGCTTTCGGAAATTTATGCTTGGACGGTGGACTTTTTCCACCTGTTCCCGGGCGATGGATTCAAAGCCATATACTCCGACAAATATACCACTGACGGACGCTATTTGGGCGTGGGCGACGTGCAAGCCGCTGTGTTTTACCACCGGGGCGACACCATTTATGCCTTTCGTTACGAATTCGATACCATTAACCACCGCTACGATTATTTCGACGAAAAAGGCCGTTCATTGCGCAAGCAATTTCTCAAATCGCCGCTTAAATTCGGCCGGATTACGTCGCGCTACACCATGCGCCGCTATGTGCGCATCTACGGCCGCATCAAACCGCATTTGGGCACCGATTTTGCCGCGCCCGTGGGCACACCCATTCATGCTACGGCCGACGGATATATCGAAAAAATCGGTTATACGCGCGGAAACGGAAACTATATCAAAATCCGCCACAATTCCACCTATGCCACCCAATACCTCCACATGAGCCGTTTTGCCAAAGGCATGCGCAAAGGCGTGCACGTGCGCCAGGGGCAAGTGATCGGTTATGTGGGCATGACAGGTTATACTACCGGGCCGCATGTGTGTTACCGGTTCTGGAAAAACGGACGCCAAGTGGATCCGTTCAAGCAAAAACTTCCCCAAGCCAAATCGCTCGATTCGGCCGATTTGCCGCAATATCTTCGCTTTATTAGTCCGCTAAAACGTCAATTGGACAGTTTGCCTTATGAAAAACTATAAACAAACCGCTGCTTTTTCCCGCCTCCAATCGTTTTGGAACCAAAGCCCCGATTTGCAAACGCTCAACCGTGATGCTGCGCGCAACCAACGGCTGACTTTGGAAACCGCCAATTTCCTGCTCGACCTGACCAAAACCCACTTGACGCCCGCCTTTTTGGATGCCTACGGACAAATGCTGGATGAGCTGGATTTGGACGCGCAAATCGAAGATTTGTTTTCGGGCCGTAAGGTCAACAACACCGAAGGGCGCCCGGCCCTGCATACGGCTTTGCGCAGCGATGACGATATTTTTGTGGACGGACAAAATATCCGGCCGCAAATCCGTGAGGTTTTCGACCGGATGCAAAACTTGGCCGGCCGCTTGCATCAAGGAGAGCTTAGGGGCATTACCGGAAAGCCCATGCGTTATGTGGTGAACATTGGCATTGGCGGTTCCTATCTGGGTCCGCTAACCGTTACCGAAGCCTTGAAGGAGCATGCGCACATTCCGGTGGCCTTTCTTTCCAATGTGGACGACGAGCACTTGCAAGATGTTTTTCGCCGTTTTCCGCCCGAAGAAACGCTCTATGCGGTGGTGTCGAAATCCTTTTCCACGCCCGAAACGCTGATGAACGCCCGACAAATTCAAAATTATTTTATCGAAAACTATGGCCATGAAGCCATTGCCAAGCATTTTGTGGCCGTTACGGCCCATCCCGAAAGGGCCGTAGCCTTTGGCATAGCACCCGAAAATATTTTCCCCATGTGGGACTTTGTGGGTGGCCGTTATTCGCTATGGTCGGCGGCAGGAATAAGCATAGCTTTGTCGCTGGGTTACGAGGTGTTTGCCCGTTTGCTGGCCGGTGCCCGGCAGGCCGATGCGGATTTTCGCCAATTGCCTTTGGAGCAAAATCCGGCCCGTTTGCTGGCAGCCGTTACCTTTCTTTATAACAACCTGGCCGGTTACGGCACCGAGGCCTATATACCTTACCGCCAGCGCTTGCAGTATTTGCCGCTCTTCCTGCAACAACTTATCATGGAAAGCAATGGCAAATCCGTGCAGCGCGACGGACGTCCGGTGGTTGGGCCCACATCACCCGTGGTGTTTGGCGACACGGGCACCAATGCCCAGCATTCATTCTTTCAGGCCTTGCATCAGGGCACGCAAAAGCTGCCGGTATTTTTCTTGGGCTATGTGCGCAGTGCCGGCGATGCTCATGAAAACCGGCGTTTTCTTTTGGCCAACATGTTGGCCCAGGCCGAAAGTTTAGCCTTTGGACGTCTGCATGACGAACCGCACAAACATTTTCCGGGCAACCGTCCGTCGGTCATTTGGCTATGGGATGCCCTTATGCCCGAAAACTTGGGTTATATGTTGGCCGTGTTCGAACACAAAACCTTTGTGGAAAGTGTGCTTTGGAACATCAACGCCTTCGATCAGTTTGGCGTGGAATTGGGCAAAATCAATGCACGCAAGTTCGACGAGCGCCTGAAAACCCGGAGCGGCGACAGGCCCGTTGAGCGTTTTATTTCCAAAAATTTGGATAACTGAACTTTAATACCCCTGCATAAGTTTTTAGGTGCCTGCCGGTCGTTTGCTGCGGGTTTTGTTCGAGCGCCCGGAAACCAAGTGTCTGGACTTTTCGGATTGTTTGGAGTATCTTTGCATAAAGCCCTCGAAACCCCATGCTTAGCCCGCTGTATCAACGTGCCGAAAACCTCTTCGACCATATTCATCGCCTTTGGGAAACCACGGTAACCCACAGGTGGATCAGCCGTGTGCTGGCCCTGGTTTTTTTGGTGGCGGCGTTGACAGGATGGGCTGTTGAAAAAGCTTGGCTACCCGCCCGGGGAATATTGGGTTTTTTCTCCACACCTTTTGTGGCCATTGAGTTGGCTTTCGGCTTATTGTTGATTACAGAGATTTTCAGTTTAATTTTCGTATTGCCCGTATCGGTGGCACGCTCGGTGGGCAAGCAATTCGAATTGCTGTCCTTGATTTTTATTCGCTACGCCTTTAAGGAATTTTCGCACATTCATCAACTGGATTGGGCCGATATGAAACACGTGATTACGGCCATGTTTATCTATGCGTTCGGATCGGCGATGGTATTTGCCATGGTAGGAGTGCTCTATAAAATTCAAAGGCGGGTTCGCATTTGCGAGTCTTTTACCGAAGACCGCTATTTCAGGCAATTCCGGAAAATGATTGCGCTATTGATTTTATTGGCTTTTGTTTTGATTCTGATAAAGGATTTCAATGTGTTTTTCCTGGAACACCGCTATGTGCCGTCGTTCCACGATTTTTATGTGATTTTGATATTCAGTGACATCCTTATCCTGCTGGTTTCGCTTCGCTACTCCTTGGATTATCATTCCATGTATCGCTACTCGGGTTATATTTTGGCCACAATTTTTATTCGTATTGCCCTGACCAGTCCGCCCTTTGTGAATATGCTTATCGGATTGGGCGGTATTGTTTACCTGTTGGGGCTTACGTGGACGTATAATTTTTTTCTGAACCGCCAAATTAAGGCCTATCCGCAAAAAATTCATTATTATTCCAAACAAAAAAAATTCAAAACAGTTAAACCCTATGAAACTCAAAGGAACCGTAAAAAAAATCTTTGACACGCGCACAGTGGGTGCCAACGGATTTCAAATTCGCGAGATGGTTTTACTGACCGACGAAAACTATCCGCAACCCATCAAAATCGAATTCGTTCAGGAAAAAACCCGGCTGCTGGACGATATTAAAGAAGGCGACGAAGTGGAAGTGTCGTTCGATGTGCGCGGGCGCGAATGGGTCAATCCCGAAGGTAAAACCGTATATTTCGTAAGTATCCGCGGCTGGCGTATCGATAAACCCTACAATATGCCCGCCGACGATAATATGCCGCCTTTTCCCACGGCCGACGATGCTTTCGGAAACGATGATTTCAATCAGGCACCCGACGATGACCTGCCGTTTTAATAACACCCCAATCAAGGATATATGAAAGAAATTTTGGTAACCGGCGGGTTGGGTTATATTGGCTCGCACACCGTGGTGGCCCTGGCCGAAGCCGGCTTCCGGCCCGTGATTATCGACGACTTGTCCAACAGCCGGCGCGAAGTGCTGGACGGCATTGCACAAATCACCGGCTTTCGTCCGGCTTTTTATGCCTACGACCTCCGCCGGCGGCACCAAGTGAAGGAAGTGTTCGAGGCCCATCCGGATTTGGCCGGCATCATCCATTTTGCCGCATCCAAATATGTGGGCGAAAGTGTGGAAAAGCCCTTGCTCTACTACGAAAACAATATTTGTTCGCTCCTCAATCTGCTCAACGAAGCATTGGCCGCGGGCGTGCATCCTTTTATTTTCAGTTCGTCCTGCACCGTCTATGGCGAACCCGAACAATTGCCCGTAACCGAAGATATGCCCGTGCAACCGGCCACATCGCCCTACGGCAACACCAAGCAAATCGACGAAGAGATATTGCGGGATACGGCTGCGGTGGAACCGCTACGGGTCATTGCCTTACGCTATTTTAATCCCATCGGCGCCCATCCGTCGGCCCTTATCGGTGAATTGCCCGTGGGCGTGCCGCAAAACCTGGTGCCCTTTATCACGCAAACCGCCGCAGGGTTGCGGGATGAACTCAAAATTTTCGGCAACGATTATCCCACACCCGACGGAACGGCCATTCGCGACTATATCCACGTGATGGATCTGGCCGAAGCGCACGTAACGGCCCTGAACCGGCTGCTGGAAGGCCGCAACAAGGAAAATTTCGAAGTGTTCAACATAGGAACGGGCAAAGGCAGTTCGGTGATGGAAGTGGTTAAAACCTTTATCGAAGAAACCGGTGTGGATTTACCCTACCGGATCACCGGCCGCCGCCCGGGCGACGTTACGGCCGTGTGGGCCGATACCACCCGCGCACGCAAAGAGCTTGGCTGGACGGCCCGCCGCACAATGGCCCAAGCCCTGCGCGACGCTTGGCAATGGGAAAAGAAAGTCCGTAACATCGAAAAATAAGCACCGATGAAAGTGTTGATGATTTATGCAAATAG